>CAYPPO010000009.1:6764-54598 GCA_964412625.1 uncultured Candidatus Poseidoniales archaeon | reverse complement strand
GGTATGATGGTTTGGTATGCAGCAACAATGGATACCAAAGCAGCTGGATCCGAAGAGTGATTAGTACCTAGAAAGTTTGCGAACAAGGCGTTCAATGGTTAGCCATTGGAACCTGTTCCAAACAAATGCGAAGATGAGCCAGGCGGTGGTGAATAGAATCACCGCCCGGCTCGCTTCCATAACATTCCAATTGTTATCGTTTTCATAATCTGACATGATTGTTAACGGAATGAAATGTAATACATAGATGGTTAAGGATAATCTTCCGGCGCTCTCAAAAATAGTTACAGTAAATTCCTGTATGATCAACCAGAAAATAAGAACACCTGTCAATGAACCGACTAAAAATCCAAGATTAGCTGGAAAGAAATTGAGATGGTCCCCTTTTGTTGGGTGTGCCCAAGTACTTCCCTCTATATTGGATACTAGTAACGTAAATAGACAGTACACTACTCCTATAACTATCAGTAAAAAGGTGGTGTTATTCCTTGGGAGTGTTTTCCCCCCCTCCGTAATGGAACTCCCAAGGAATGCACCAACCACTGCGTATCCTATCCACGGAAATAATGGATATGTACCGGTTGAAATTAAGTGCGAAAGAAATGTTAGCGCACTATCTGTATATACTCTGCTGTCCCAATTACTATCTCCTTGTATGTTCAAGAGAAATTGATTGGTTAATGTGATAATGGCAACTGCTAGCCAGAATATTGTAAAATTCACAGTGTTTGAGGATAACTTAGCGATTAACGGTTTAAGAACTATCAAGATCGCAAATAACGATAATATCCCCGGAGTGAAATTCTCATACAAGTGAGGCGAGGTGAGGTTTACGGCAATTTGTAATAATAACAGAATAGCTGCTTTTATCAAATTATTTTTGAAATTTGATTGTGACTTTATTAGCCCCCAACCAAAAATCGTTACGAAGAGTGGCGCTGCTAAACCACCAAGACCTGCAATCAGGTAGGCTAACCAGGTTGTTTGAACTGTTTGGTGTGGGTTCCATGTAGCTGCAGCATGCACCATCACCATCAATAAAACTGCTAAGCCTCTCAATGAATCTATGGCACTAATCCTAACATTACTTGACATATCAATCATTGATTGACTTAACATAGTCAACCGCATTTCTGAATATTTGAAGTCCTTGGCCTTCCCAGCTTATTTCTGAATTAGATTCGGGCGCCCCGCCTCTACTGTAATCTGGATGTAACCATTGTGCATAAATCGCTTCAGGGTGAGGCATTAAACCAAACACTAAACCGGTTTTATCCGAAATACCGGCGATATTCATCATGCTACCATTTGGTGATTGGGGGAATGGCAAAACGTCATCCGGGTTTGAGTTTGCTTGATTATCTGGATCGATATACCTGACTACAATTTGATTATTTTGAGAGAGTTGAGTCAGACTTTTCTTATCTGGCATAACATATTTTCCTTCGCCATGCCTTACTGGACAATCAATTTTCGTCATACCTTTTGTCCATATGCAGTTGCTATTTTGATTGAATTCTAGTGTGACCCATCTATCTTCATATCTGCCTGAATCGTTCAGAGTTAGACTGGCTCGCTGGATAAAGTCTGGTTCATTAGCGTCCGGGCCGGGAAGTAACCCGGTTTTCACTAAAACCTGAAATCCATTGCAAATACCGATTATCGGTTTGCCAGCCTGGATAAAATTGCTCAGTTCTTCTCTAAGTGAAAAGCGCATCCTGTTACCCATTAACCTCCCACTACCAAGGTGGTCGCCGAAAGAAAAGCCACCCGGAACTGCAAGTATGTCATAATTCGCCAGATTGTCATGGCCGGCGATAAATGAATTTAGATGAACTCTAGTCGATTTGCCCCCGACCATATCAAAAACCGCGGCTGTTTCATGGTCACAGTTTATGCCAAAACCAAACAACACTGCTATTTTTGGAACATACATTAGATTTCACCACCGTTCATATCTAGAGTTCCTTGCCAAGAGTTAACCATTTGCTGAATCTCAGCTGAAATTAACGTTTCATACCCATCTGAAATATTCAAAAATTCTGATTCTGTAACCTCTCCTAGATAAGTCGTAAAATTACCTGACATGAGGTCTAAGAATTGTTGCTCATTTTCAGGCGATACGGCGATAACAATTCGGCCAAGTGATTCACCCCAAAGACGCGCCCATAATGACTCATCCCCGGTGCCGTCAATGTCGATATTTGCTCCAATCCTGCCGCCAATACACATCTCTGCAACTGCAACACCGAGGCCACCTTCAGAGCAATCATGGGCAGTTTTAACCAACCCGGAATTGATTGCCGTACTTAGGGCAGTATATGATTTGAAAAGTTTCTCCGGGTTATTTAGGCGCGGTACATTACCGCCAATACCCTTACATCTGCCTTGTTCCTTGAGCATAAATGATACTTCGGATGCTCCCAACTCATCTAATGATTCTCCGACTAGGTAAATTCTGTCGCCAGGTAATTTGAAATCACTAGTTGCTGCATTTCTGACATCTGGATGGTCCCCAAATAATGAAAATAGTAGCGTTGGTGGTATTGAGATTTTGTTAGCGCCTTTGCCATAATCGTTTTTCATTGAATCTTTGCCACTGACGCACGGCAATCTATATGCTCGACAGATTCTCTCAAGTTCTCGATTTGCTCTTACGAGTTGAGCAAGTTTGAATTTGCCATCAGGGGTTTTTTCCGACTGAATTGGGTCTGGCCAACAGAAATTATCCAAACCTGCTATTTTGTTGACGTCTACACCAACACATACCGCATTTCTTACTGCCTCATCAATTGCTGCTGCCGCCATCGCACCAGCATCAATGTCTGAATATCTGGGTGCGATTCCGCAGGAAATTACTAAGCCACGGGGATTGCCATGAATTGGTGCAATTACCCCTGCATCTGCGGGGCCGTCCCTTTTCACTCCGACAAACGGCTTTACCGCAGTTTGAGCAATGACTTCGTGATCATACTGACGTACCCAGGTTTCCTTGCTAGCAATGTTCGGCCTTGCTAATAAATCAATGAGAATTGAATTGTGATTAGCATCGGTTGGCGGGGTGAAGGTTTCATGTTTAGGTACTGACCACTCAGAGTCCAACTGTAGTTGAGGTACTCCATCATGGAGAAATTCTATCGGTAAATATGCTACTGTAGATTCATCATATTGAACGTGAAACATTCCTGTTGAAGTGAATTCGGCTACCGCAGTAGCTTCTACCTCGTGTAGTTTTGCGAGGGATTCAAAGGCGATTGAATCTTCTGATTTGACAGCCACAGTCATTCTTTCTTGACTTTCAGAAACCAATATTTCCCATGGCGATAACCCTGGTTGCTTGAGTGGAACTTTAGCCAAGTCAATTCTACAGCCGTTGGTATATTCCGCCATCTCACCTATCGATGATGATAGGCCGCCTGCCCCGTTGTCAGTAATGCAGGTGATTAATCCGGCATCTCTTGCTTCCAGTAGCATATCCAGCATTTTCTTCTGAGTAATTGGGTCCCCGATTTGTACTGCGCTAGAGGGTGATTCTTCGGTTAATTCAAGTGAGGAAAAGGTAGCCCCGTGTATTCCGTCATACCCGACTCTTCCACCGACCATGTAAACTACATCTCCAGAGCTTGGGGTTTTGATGTGAGATTCCCTGCCGTCTGGAAGTTTTCTAGGCATTAGTCCTACCGTACCGCAATATACTAACGGCTTACCTAGATATCTTTCATCAAATACTATCGCACCGTTTATTGTTGGAATCCCGGACTCATTACCCCCAACTCTTACTCCTGAGTGAACTCCGCGAAGTACGCGCGATGGATGGAATAGGTTCTCTGGTATGTCTCCTTGCCAATCTGGTGGACCAAAACAGAACACGTCGGTATTGGCAATTGGTCTCGCCCCTAGGCCGGTACCTAGTATATCGCGATTAACTCCGACAATGCCGGTCATTGCGCCCCCATACGGGTCTAATGCTGAGGGTGAGTTGTGGGTTTCAGCCTTCATACAAACACTCCATTTATCGTCCCAAGCGATGACTCCGGAATTATCATGGAATACCGATAGTAACCAATCTACTTCTTTCTGCATATCGTGTGTTGGTTTCATAATATGAGTTTTGAAAATTGAATCGACTATCGATTCCTCTCCAGTTTCTAGGTCTTTATGATATATTTTTGAGGCGAAAATCTTGTGTTTACAGTGCTCGCTCCAGGTTTGAGCTAGACATTCTAATTCGACATCAGTGGGTTGATTCTCGACGATACCGGCATCTTTACGCAAAGATTGGACTGCTTCATCACGATAATGAGATTGAATGGTTTTCATTTCCTCTAAATTAAGCGCTAAAAGTCCGGTTTCTGATATTTCGATTAGTTCGTCGTCGCTGATTTCTAAATTAATGTGCGCTGGCGGCTTGAATTCTTGTGGTGGCTTTTCTGGGTATTCAATCATTGGCCAATTACCACTATTACACATTTCGTTATCAGAAATCACGGCTCTTTCGATTAAATTATTATATAATTTTGAGGCGATGAAATCGGGTGTTGCTTGACCATTTACTCCATAAAAGGCGTAGGTAATGTATGTCGATATATCTGAATCTGAACTAGCCTCGGGGAATATTGTTCTAAAACCATCTAGTGCAGCCTTCCCAGGATTATCAGTTACTCCAGGCTTAAAGCCAACTGAAATCACTATCTCTGGCGTCGTTTCAAAGATGTCTGATGATTGGAGAAATGTTTGGTTGGTTGTCGAGTATTCAATGATTGGATCGGCAAACAAATCATCAGCTCGTTCCGATATAGAACTAGAGTCAATATCTGAGTTGATTAAGAACCCGACTATGCTCCTAACCTCGCTGAAATCGATATTGTGGTCGGCTTTTAGTCTGCGCCGTACCACATCACCCCTTACATCTCTAAGTCCTTCACCCGACTTGGGGGTTGCTTCAACTCTAGTGATTTGCATTGGGGCCGCCTACTTGGGTCATATTGGTGGCGGTCAATACGCTCTTTGAACAATACGGAAGAATGTCACAGCATGTCCTTGAGATATTGGCCAGTGAAACTTAGCTCATTTTGAGCAATTTTTTCCGGGGTTCCAGCGGCGATTAGTTGGCCGCCACGGTCACCTCCTTCCGGACCTAAATCGATGACCCAGTCACTACATTTGACAACATCTAAGTGATGTTCGATGACGATAATGGTATGTCCCTTGCTCCTTAGTTCAAGCAATACATCAATTAACATTTGAACATCTGAGAGCGCCAATCCAGTAGTTGGCTCGTCAAGGATGTAGACTGTATGTTTATTGGGCGGCCTTCTTAATTCGCTAGCTAACTTTACCCTCTGAGCTTCACCACCAGACAGGGTTGTGGCTGGCTGGCCAAGCCTGACATAAGAAAGGCCAACTGCTCGTAAAGTGTCTAGAGTTCGGTGAATTTTCCTATGGTTTTCAAAGAATTTTACTGCTTCGCCAACTGGCATTTCTAGGACGTCGTGAATGGTTTTACCTTTCCATGTTACTTCGAGGCATTCTCTTGTGTATCGTTTACCATCACAAACATCGCAAGTAATCCAAACATCGGGGAGGAAGTTCATCTCTAATTTGATCGAGCCAGCCCCACTGCAGGCTTCGCATCTACCACCCTTGACATTGAAACTGAAATGGCCGGGTGTATATCCACGCTCTTTCGAGAGGGTGGTTTGAGAGAATAGTTTTCTTATCTCATCGAATACTTTAGTGTATGTTGCTGGATTTGACCGCGGAGTTCTACCAATAGGAGATTGGTCGATAATTATCGTCTTGTCAATATTTTCAATCCCTTCAATACTTTTGTGTTTACCTGGAGAGGTATCGGCATTGTGCAGGGCTCTTTGCAGTGAGGGTGCTAGTATCCCTGATACTAGGGAGGATTTTCCGGAGCCTGAAACGCCTGTTACAGAGGTCATACAACCTAATGGAAAATCAACATTGATCGATTGTAAATTATTATGTTTTGCGCCTTTAATTTTAATTTTATTTTTACTTGGTTTCTTCCTTTTATTAGGGGGCTCGATATTTTCCCGACCACTAAGATATGCCCCCGTGACGGATTCTTGGCTTTCCATTACAGTTTTTGGTGGGCCGTTTGCAACTACAACTCCCCCTTCTAATCCCGCGCCTGGACCTAGGTCACACAACCAATCCGCTTGTCTAAGGGTGTCTTCATCATGTTCTACAACGATTAGCGTATTGCCTAAATCGCTTAATTCTCTTAAGGTTGCCAGAAGTCGTGAGTTATCCCTCTGATGAAGGCCAATTGATGGTTCATCAAGCACATACATCACACCAGTCAATCTACTGCCAATTTGTGTTGCTAAACGTATTCTTTGGCTCTCGCCACCCGATAAGGTGTTAGCTTTTCGATCTAAGGTTAGATAATCCAAACCAACACTATTGAGAAAGTTAAGTCTGTTTTCTATTTCTTTCAATATTTCTGTACCGATGAATAAACTCTTCTCATCTAATGTCTCTAACTGATCAGCATACATTTCTGGTGGTCCGTTAGTGTTCTCTGGTCGCCAAGCCCTAACCAATTCTAAACTATCGTGAATCGAACAGGAAGAGACTTCTGGTAACCTAATGCCGCCCACAGTTACATGCCTTGCTGCTGCATTGAGTTTCTCGCCATTACACTCAGAACAAGGTAAATCAGTCATACAATTGATCAATCGATTTCGGGTTCGATCAGAAGATGTTTCTGTATAGGTTTTTTCTAATCTAGGAATTATCCCCTCCCACGGTCGATTCATCTTGTATACCGAGCCATTATCTGATTCAAAATGGAAATTTATTACTGTTGAGCCTGAACCATATAGTAAGATATCTTGTTCATCATCTGAGAGTAATTTGAATGGTACATGGGTAGGTATGTTGTAGTAATCTCCGACTTGTTCAAGGAGCCTCCGATACCATGATGGGGACATAGAACGTTTCCACGGCCTTACGCATCCATTACTAATCGACATTTCATAATCCACAACTAATTCGGTATTGAATTGTCTTTGAACCCCAAGTCCTTGACAACTACTGCATGCTCCTAGTGGGGAATTAAATGAAAATACCCGTGGTGAAAGTTCTGGCATAAACGCTCCGTGATCTGGACAAGCAAAATCCTCAGACCAAGCAATGATATCACCGGCAGCATGTTCTCTAGATTTGCTGCCGTTTGGTAAAGGTAGATTTTTTGATGGTTCTTTCAAACTCTCTATCGCAAGCGCACCGCCACCTAATTTTAACGATGATTCAACGGCTTCCGTGAGTCTCTGCCTAGCTTTGCGTCGACAGACAAAACGATCTATTCTAACATCGATGTCGTGCCGGAAATTTTTATCGAGGGTGGGTGGATTCTCAAATTCTGTCTCATGCCCATTCACTTTACCATTTAGGAATCCTTGTTCAACTAACTGTCTGAACAAGTCTAGATGGGTGCCTTTTCTAGCTCTTATGACCGGTGACCAAACTGCTATTGTATGTTCTTCTAGGTTCCATAAAATGTCGTCAACTATTTCTTGAACTGTTCTTCTGGCAACTTCGATACCGCAAGTAGGGCAATGGGGCTTACCGATTCTTGCCCAAAGCAATCGGAGATAATCTTGGATTTCAGTTACCGTTGCTACAGTGGAACGAGGGTTATGACTGCCTTGTTTTTGGTCAATTGAGATTGCGGGGGAGAGTCCTTCTATACCATCGCAATCAGCTTTTTTCATCTGACCGATGAATTGCCTTGCGTAAGAGGAAAGGCTCTCAACATATCTTCTCTGGCCTTCAGCATATAGTGTGTCAAACGCAAGGCTTGACTTACCAGAACCTGATACACCCGAAATTACGACAAATTTCCCACGGGGTAACTTCACATCGATATTCTTCAAATTGTGGGTTCTTGCACCCTTTACAGTTATCCAGTCTTGATTATCGCTCATAAACTCACCTAATCATGATTGGATGTCAAGAGTTCAATAAGTCCTCTATTTGAATTGATGGTTTTCATCATAATTTCCCAAATGGGTGTCTAGCTTCAAACCTAACTGGTTCATCATTACCAGGATGAAGGAATTCTAATGCTGTTGCGTGTAGGCATATTCTAGAGAAGGGATTGGTGACTGCTCCATGCAAAGAGTCTCCCACTATTGGGTGTCCAATTGATTGCATAGCCATACGTATTTGATGACGGCGCCCCGTTTCGATCATAACCCTGAGGAGGGTTGTTGATTCGTTTTTTGCCAGCGCTTCCCAATGAGTTATTGCTTGTTTACCAAATTTATTGGTTTTAGAGGTTGGTTTGATGTTTAGATGTTTATCTTCAGTAAGGTATTGTACTATTGTTCCTGATTCTTCATTTACTACACCTTCAACCAAGGTATGATAAATTCGGTAAACCGCTCTCTTTGAGAATTGTTCCTGTAAATATTCCTTGGCTGGTTTTGTTTTCGCTAAAATCATGACGCCTGAGGTTTCTCTGTCAAGTCTATGGACGATATATGCCCATGATTTAGGATTTTTATGTTTAAGATAATCGACACATTTGGAGTGGATTGTTTCCGGCTCTAATTTATCAGTTGCTACTGATAATAATTTTGCTGGTTTTTCTACAACTAATATCTGGTCATCCTCATAAATCAAATCAATAGAGTAGTTTCTAAACTTAATTTGTGTTTGCTCCTTGATTGCCTTGACGGGTTTGTCGATTAGTTCTACAATGTCATCTGACACAAGTATGTGTTTTGCTTTATGAATTGGGATTTTGTTTACTAAGATGCGCCCCTGTGATAACATCTTTCTTAATTTATTATTAGATGATTTAGGAAAGTATTGTTTAAGAAAATCAAGTAATTCAATTTCTTGTTTGATGATTTCCTTCATAACGATCACTTACAGTAGAATTATTTTACAGGTGTCGCCTTTCTTACCTAATTCATCTGGCTCAATCATTGTAAGCCCGTCGCTCATTGCTATCCCAGCGATATTTCCAGAACCTTGGTGACCTTTTAGCCGTGCATAAGTCGTATCATCCTTGATAAATAGCTCTACTCTTCTAAAGGTGGTAAACCCGGGTTGGGTTTTGATATCTTCAGATAAAATCGCATGAGTTAACTTATTATTGATATCTGTAGATTTAGTTAGCGATGTTAACCATTTACCAACAATTGCTCGAAATACAACGTGGCTACTTACAGGGTTACCAGGTAGCCCAAATATCGGTGTGTTATTCCATAAACCAAACAATGGTGGTGAACCTGGTCGCATTTTTACTCGCCAGAATTTTATATCGCCCTCTTGCTCCATTAAAATTCTAACAAAATCTTTGTCACCCATAGAAACCCCTCCTGAGGTAATTATACAATCATGAGTTTTAGAAGCCTCAACTAAAGTGTCCCGAAGAATATCTAAGTCGTCTATAACATTGGGGAAACGGGTCGCTTCGTGACCATATATTTCGACTAAAGCGGCTAAGCCGTATGAATTTGACTCGTATATTTGTCCATATCCTAAATCATCGGTAAGAGGTTTAAGCTCATCACCGGTTGATATAACCGCAATTTTGAGTTTTTGATAGACTGGGATTGTTGATACTCCTGCTGCTGCGCAAAGGGCTATTTTTTCAGGAGACATTGTTGCCCCAGGAGCAAAAATTGTTTGGTCTATACTGAAGTTCTCGCCTAATTTACGGATGAAGTGTGGTTTTGATGGTTTATTCAGAGTGACTTTGTCGCCGTCAACTGTACAGTCTTCTATTGGGATTATTGAGTCCGCTCCTTCGGGTATCGGCGCGCCCGTCATTATTCTAACAGCTTGGCCGGGTAATAATCGGTGAATCTGTTGAGATCCAGCCATAATGCTTCCAATAATTGATAGCTCAGTAGGAGGGGATGTTGTATCAGAGTGTATAACAGCAAATCCATCCATTGATGAATTATCGAATGGAGGATCGTTGACCCTCGCCTTAACATCGCCCGAAATTACCCGATTAATTCCTTCAGCAATTGGAATTTCTTCAGATTCCATGATAGGGTGTGTGGATTGGCACAAACTAATTGCTTCTGAGAGTGAAACAAAGTATGGATATGGTTTGGCCATATCCTCCCCAAAACAAAATTTACTTTGATATTATGGACGGTAATAGGGATAATACTGCAGTATGAATTGTATTTGTTATTTGCTGGATTATTAATTATTTCAGCATTATACTCGAGTGTGGGTCATGGCGGAGCATCTGGATACCTCGCAATTCTGTCACTTTCTTCCTATGGATTGATGAGTCATATTTGGTTAAAACAACACGTATGGATTATGAATCTAGTAGTGGCGGCGATTGCGTTTTATCACTATAATAAGGCTGGTTTTCACCTACCAAGACTAACAATTCCATTCATTATCGCTAGCATACCAACAGCATTCCTAGGTGGATATGTGAGTATTGATCCTGAATTATATGATATATTATTGTCGATAACTCTACTTTGGGCAGCTTATAAAGTTGTAAATTATACCGAAATTAGTAATGCTAAATTGAATACACCGAGAAAGTATGAACCATATCTTTGGGGTGGAGGAATAGGGTTTTTTAGTGGATTAATTGGGGTCGGTGGAGGTATATTCCTATCCCCAATAATTTTACTCAAAAGGTGGGCTACAGTAAAATCTGCTGCCGCAACTGCTGCTGTATTCATATTTGTTAACTCACTTGCGGGACTGGTTGGTATGGGTATGTCAAATCAATTAAATCTGGATGTTGGTTTATTGGCAAATTTTGTAATTGCAATAACAATTGGTGGGTTCATAGGATCTCTATACGGAGCCAAACATGCTGATAATAAGAGAGTAAGGGATCTATTAGCAGTTGTATTGGTTATCGCAGCAGCAAAGCGCTTCTTAGAACTACTATGATTGTAATAATCTATGAATTTTTTCTGCCTGTTCTTGCGGTGATAGTTTTAGCTCGATAATTCTGTTTCTGCCCGCAATAGCCCATTGTTCACGTGTTTTTTTGTTGCGGCACTCATCTAGTGCTTGATGCCATTTTGAGTAATCATGCCTTGGTAATAACCTACCACAATCACCATCAATTATCGAATCTCTAAAGCCCCCATCATCAACGAAAATTGCCGGTGTACCTATTGAAAATGCTTCAATTGGGGTTAAGCCGAATGGTTCTTTATGAGCCATACTAATTACCGCCAGAGATTCTTTGATAAGAATTGATAATTGTTGTGAAGATAGTCTAGGCGCGACCCAAAGATTGACTTGGTTTATCGAGGCATGCTGTTTAAGAGTTTTAATTTCAGCATCACCCCCGCCGCCAACATGAACTAGAGACACGTTGGTACCAGATAACATCGATATTGCTTCCATCGACCCCTTTGCCCAGTTTGCTATCCCAATAGTTACAACGTATTCACTATCTTTGGATGTTGAATATGGGTTGATATGTTGAGGGGAATCTGTATATTCTTGGCCATCGACACATGGATGTATGAAATCGCATTTGATACCATATACCTCATTTATTCTCTGTGATGTATAAGATGAGTTACCTGAAATTACTGTGTTATCATTTGCTGAAAACTGTTTTACTATTCTGATATCGTTTTTCCGACCTTTAGAAAGTAATAAATCAGTAACAAACTTTGGTCGTTGGTATTTTCCATCTAAACCTCGGTGTAGAGAATCTTCGTGAAATCCTCTGTGCGGCTCTAGAAGGTAGAGGTGGGATTTTTTTGTTTTGGGTATTATTTCTAATATCCCTAAATATCCATCGCCACTAACTATGTGAAAATAGTCAAAGGTGTCAATACACGACATTAGATCGCGACAATCCAACCACGCTCTTTTTGAGGATGTGTGAATCTTATCAAAAACTTGAGAAAATGCTGTGTAGTTAGGTACCCATTCCTTATCTGGTGTGAATAAAACAATGTTATTGGCTTTGCATATATCTGCTAATTCGTTACATGAAGATAGTGTTGCTACAGATACATTATACCATTTCGTTAAATGAGGTAGCCTTCGCAACAAATCTCGCTCAGCACCACCCATCCTGGAAATGATTCCTTTAGCGATGAGGAGTGATGGTTTTTGTTCAGCCACGATTGGTGGTGATGGTTTCCAGTATATTTCAACAACTCAAAAATGTCTGACTAATTATGAAATATTATTCCATCATCACCTTGGCCAGAATCAAACATTTGTTGTAGCACTACAAATCCTTCATTAATTGAATAAGTACAATTTTTTGACGGGATGGTGAGTTTTGTTAGGTGCTTCGGGATATTTTCGAGGAATTTGGTCAATTTAACGCCTGCGACATTGATTATATGGTGGGGCAAAAATTCGACTATTAGAGTCTTGGTTTTTGAAAGGATATTAGTCATTCCCTGCATGGCAAAGTATTCAGATCCTTCAATATCAATTAGAACTAGATCAAAATAATTGTTGGTGAGATAAGTGTCAAGGGAGTAAGCTGATACTTCGATAATTTCTGGATTATCATAAGTATACATGTAATGATTATTTATTGGCACTCTCTTACTTCCACCAGAATTAACAGTGTTTAATTGAAATTGGATAATTTCTTCTCGCTCACTAGCAGCTATGTTGTGCGTGGTTATGTTTGACGTGTTATTCATTTCTATGTTAGTTTGAAGGAGTTTGAAATTATTGGGATTGGCTTCTATAGCTACAACTTCAGAGCACATTTTAGCGATAGGTATGGCTAATGATCCAATGTGTGCACCAACGATTAATATTGATGATTG
The DNA here is from genome assembly GCA_964412625.1 of uncultured Candidatus Poseidoniales archaeon. Classification (GTDB taxonomy): domain Archaea; phylum Thermoplasmatota; class Poseidoniia; order Poseidoniales; family Poseidoniaceae; genus MGIIa-L1. The sequence goes on along the minus strand of CAYPPO010000009.1, from coordinate 41,807 downwards.
ATTATCTATAAATTTAGATATTCGATTAATCTCATCTATTCCATATTCGCCTTTGTTCCTTAGTTTTGCACTTACTTCAAGATCGGTAGCATCGACTACAAAGGTACCATTTTTAGTATTGATTGTTAACAATGAATTATTTTCCTTGTGCTGTTTTTTGAGACGTTTAGACTTCCTATTTTTTAGGAAAAAGTTGACTCGCCAGTATAGCGATTTAAGCATTGTAAATCCTCAATCGAATTTCATTATATGTCCGCATTCTGGGTATGAGCAGCTTACTGTGTATCTCTGTTTCTTTGGCTTAGGAATCTTTAACCGACAGCCACACATTTCGCACTGAATTACTAATGTTTCTGGCTCGGTTGATTTCGGTACATCTTCCAAAACCCGACCTGAAGTGGATTGAGACCATCCTAAGGAATCGGTGTAACTATCGGTTTTACTGATCTTCTTTTGTCTTAAAGATAATCGCATCTTTCTCTTCTTTTTTCGTGGCTTTGGGGCTCTCCCGCCTCGAGTTGGTCTTTTGGTAGCCATGCCAATCATTACTCGGTAGAGGTATAACTATTCAATCACTTCGTATTTTGGGGTGTGTGATGTATGACATTAATTCATAAACTGTAATATTGTAATAGATGGTATGAGAGTTTGGTTTGTTATGTCAATTTTTATTGCGATGACAATGCCTGGAGATATAGGTTTAGTCCAAGATGAGGGTGAGGTCCACACAATTACAGTTGATAGTATTGGCTCAAACCTTAGATTTGTCCCAGATACAATAACAGTGAATGAAGGAGATACTATCCGTTTCCTATGGAGTGGTGAATTATTACCACATAATGCAGTAGAACAAAATGAGTTATTTGACTCTGGGGATGCGATGAGAAATGTCGACTATACCTACACATTTAATTTTAATCAGTCAGGTGCCTATGAGTTTTATTGCGAACCGCATAGAGACTTAGGGATGATTGGAGAAATTACCGTATTAGATATTGAACAAAGTAATGTAACGTCAGAAAGTGATATTGAATCTACTGCAGGTAATGTAGATAATAATGATAATCAAAAAGCTAATTCAAAATTATTGGTTATCATAAGTCTTCTAGTTATAATTTTATTATATTACAGAACAAGAATTGACGACATCACTAGAATTTAATCATTGTAAATGATATGATATGCCATTTTTGGGAGAATGGGTGGTTATACCGTTGTTTTCGATTTCTTTGACTAACTGCGGTCGAGAATTTTCTGGATCAGTATGATAAATTATCACATCTTCCGGATTGCAAGAATAAATGAATTCAGTAATTTCTTTATGCCCAGCATGAGTAGAAAATGAGAATGTCTCCCAATTTAATGGGATGCCGACTTCTTTACCAAATATATCGATTTTAGATTCTGTTTGTAATTTTCTGCCACCGGTATCTTTAGCTTGATAACCAGTAAAAAATATCTCGTTTCTAATATCATGTCTAAGTCGATTTAAGTACCAAATTGCTGGACCCCCTTGCAGCATTCCAGAAGTAGAGACTATCACATCAGAATTTAGTGCTTTTTTTCTGTCAGACTTACTAGATACTCTTTTGCACCAGTTCCAAGCTTCATTTAATAATTTAGGATCTCTTATGAATTGACTATTATTTAGTTGTAATTTTGTTATCCTTTTACCCATACCATCAACATGGACGTCTAATTCTGGGCAGTTTTGATAAAGTCTCATTAACATGTCTTGAGTTCTGCCATTAGCGAAAGCGGGGATTAAAACCGTTCCGCCTTTGTCGGTCACTCTTATTATATTGTCAACAAATCTTTCTAGTTCCTCTTTTTGATTAGCGTGATTTCTGCCGCCATAAGTTCCTTCAATAAATAGAATATCTACATCGTGCGGTTTAGCACCGTTAGTTAGAGGTGAATCCCTAGTATCGAAATCACCAGTAAAAAGGATATTTTTGTTATCTGTTTCAACTTTTAACATTCCAGCTCCTGGAACGTGTCCTGCATTATGTAGCGAAAGTTGCCAGTTACCTTGGTGCCATGGTTCTTCAAATTCGTGAGTAATCCAAGAGTCCATAGCTAAATCGATATCTCTTTTATCCCAAGGTAGGGGATATTTTTCAATACTGCTTATTTTATAACAATCATTCCACATCAAATGAGATATATCTGCAGTAAGTTTTGTACCGTGTAAATTGGTATTGTAATTTGCTGGTAACCATGGAGCCATTCCAAGATGATCTACATGTGAATGGGTAATAATTGCATCCTTAACAGGCGGTGATTCTTTGGGATATTTGGGAGGGGATGTTGGTGCTATTCCGTAATCAAGTAGTAATTTATTTGCTGTTTCATCTTCAAAAACGAGTCCAACATTACCTACTTCATCACCGCCACCAAGGTAATGATAACGATATCCAGATACTATTGGTTCATCTGGATAATCTGTAGTTCTCCCTGGGTTGTAAAAGACCATTCTGTATCGTGTAACCTAAATAGTGATACAACATTTAGTTGATGGATATAATATCATACCCTCCCCTATATTTCCTATGGAAATTTTTTTTGGTTCTATAACTAAAATAAATTGATCTGTTTAGATATATATTATAGACTACTTTCAAGATAATACAAATGGCGTTTGCCTTTTATTCCTATTTTATTTGCGTTTCCCTTATCACATGATATCATTTGTATTCCAAGGGAAATTAAGGGGTCAATGATTGGTTGTCGTTTGAACTTAAAATATTATATTTATTTATTCCACTGGAAAATTATTACTAAATTTATTCAGGTTGTTTTCATCTGGAAGCACATAAACTCAAAAATAATTAATTCTACCAACGGTCATGGCAAGGGTACCGAACCACTTCTTCTCAGTCGACGAAGACAAGTGCTTTGGTTGCGGTGCATGTATTGCACTGTGCCCGGTTAATGCATTAGACTTGCAAAAAAGGCTCGCTGTGGTTGATGAGAAAAACTGTACCCACTGTGAGTTGTGTATTCCATCGTGTCCAGTGTTTGCATTAGATATCCAACCGGAGAACTAGTAATGAAATCAATAGTAATTATTGGTAGTAATTTAATTGGTTTACTCTGTGCAGATATTTTATCTAAAGAAAACAAAGTAATCATTATTGAAGCAGATCTTGAACTAGGCTTCCCAGCTAGTTTTCCAGGTAGGGCAGCTAAACATTCCACCATTTCAAATATTTTATCAGGACAAACTGAAGATAATCTATTTCTAAAATCTATTGATGATACTGTAAATTTTAGGTCTGAATGGTTCAGTAAATTACTAACTCACAAACTAGCAAAAAATAACGTTAAAATAATGAATAGATCGAGGGTTTCATCAATAAATGAAACAAGTGATTTATTAGACATAACGACTCAAGGAAGTGACAATAATCAAAACAATTTCATGTGCGATATAGTAATTGACTTTTCTGCAGCCAGTTTTTCAAATATTGGTGGTAAGCAACATGAATATAATTCAACATCATCAAAAATAATTCAACCACAAATAACAACTAAAGAATATTTCGTTGGAGTATGTATTCTGAAAGATTCAAATCATTTACAAAACTTTGAAACAAAGAATCACAGAAATGACAATCTAGTAGAAATATGGTTTGAATCAGGTAAACAACAACAACCAAGGCAAGGTTGGATAGAATCAAAAATCGTCAATGCCTATTCTAATGATAAGTTAATGCTGCTAGAGGACTATCATCTAAAAGCTATTGAAATTACGGAAAACTTGGTGATATTATGAGAACTGAAAGGCTATATTTAGAAAATATTAATGCAGCATATAACACAAAATTTAGTGCTAATGTTATCTCGATAGATGGAAACAAAATAGGCCTAGATAGAACATTATTTTACCCAATGGGCGGCGGCCAAAATTGGGACACCGGTAGAATATTAACTTCAAGTCACGAATTAAACGTTACAGAGGTTAGAGGCAGGGATATTATAGAACATCACGTGAATGAAAATCACGGATTGTCAGTTGGTGATGAAATAATAGGGGAAATTGATTGGGAAAGACGATATTCTCACATGAGAATGCATACTGCACAACATCTTATGTCTGGATTAGCTTATGAATTATTTAATGGCGTGAGAACAGTTGGCAATCAAATTAAAGCCGAACACTCTAGAATTGACTTTAATCCAATATCATTCAATGAAGATATGCTTGATGAACTCTCAGAATCAGCAAATAAATACGTTAGGGAATCTATCCAAATTTTTGATTCAATCATGACTAGGGAAGAAATCAATTCGATAATGCCGTCAGATCGAACTAATATGAATTTGCTACCGAAATCTGTGAAAAATCTAAGGGTTGTTAAGATAGGTGATAATATTGACCTGTGTCCATGTGCAGGAACTCACATCTCTAATCTTTCAGAAATGGGTGAAGTTACTATAATTAGTAAAAAATCAAAAGGTAAAGGGACTCAGAGAATAAAGTATGAATTAACTAACAATCATAATATCAGAAAACCAAATTCAACTATCATCTAAGATATTATCAACCTCATCCAACAGAGTTTTCCAAACCTCTTTCTGGTGTTTTTTTATCTCTACATCCTTTTTTGATTCAATAGATGCTTTGAGACCGATCTCTAAATCTTCACCAATTCTGTCTGACCTGTCTATCTTAGCTATTTTTTTACTAGGTATAGTCATCGTTTCATAATATTCATTTTGGTTAATTTCATCTTCTTTCCAAGTATCTTCACCAATTTTTCTCGCATTTATTGGCGAAGGAGGCGATTCTTTCCATTGATTATTATTAGCAATATCTTGAATTATGTTTGGCTTCTTTCCCGTTGGAAGGTGGTTTTTGTTAGCATCGATAATATCCTTAACATCCTGTAAAGGTATACGTTTTAGTAAAGCAATATTCTCTTCAGAAACACCTAAATTACTCATAAATAAAACATCACCAATCAAATCATTGGCGTCATTTTCCATACATAGTCACCTCAAACATCTTGATGTATTTCATCCACATCGGTTGTGTCATACCACCATTTAAGTAAAAATCCGCCAATACCCTTAACCAAAACACCTTTTCTGTAATTACGTAATTTTTTATCAGGCCCAAAGGCATTGCCTGTGTAAGGCTTCCCATCTTTACCTAATAAAATACCTGAATACATCTCTAACACATCTCTTTCAAATTGCGAAAGGTAAAACCCTTGATTTAACATTTCATTAAAATAATCTTCTTCCTCATCGGAAATGAAGTTAAGTAGCATATTATGGACAATTCCAAAAGTTAGAATGAGCGTAACAATATACCAAAAAACTGGATTATTTAGATTAAATTTTGAGTTTATGACATAAACAGTACAGAACATTAAACTCAAACAAATCAATTGTATCAACAAGTATAATTTAGTTGACAACCCCCTGTCTTCAGACTCCATATCTCATTCTAAACTGTGTTTACTTCTTAATTGTATTAATTATAAATTATGTCATTTTCCTCAAACCACGATGTAATAGGATTCAATAAACTAGAGCAATTGAAACAGCCATGGCGAGTCGCGACCCAAGAGCCGATATCGTCGACAACAACCCATTTCCTAAACCCAAGATTAGACGAGTACACTCTACCGGAAATAGTACAACTAACTCAGTCTACACCATTGAAGATCTCAAGAATATGTTTACTGGAAGTAAAGGAAAACCCCAATCAATCACCGATAGAAAAGTCTGGGAATTTAGTGTTACAGAAAAACAACATTTGAGTTTAGCAACTGCAGCATTTACCTTGGCGCTTGGATTTATGGCAGTCAGAGGTTTAAGTGGTATCTCCACATTAGGTATCAATACTTGGCTTGTCACCTTATTATTGGCTTTACCAGTAATGTTATTGGGTATTGGTCCAGCCTTTGTATTACATGAAATCGGTCACAAGATAATAGCCAAAAAATATGGTTGTTGGGCCGAATTTAGAGCAGATCCTAAAGGTCTTAGGTTTGGAATAATGTTGTCATTTTTCCTCGGTTTTGTTTTTATGGCACCTGGGGCAGTCATGGTTTCAGGATTGGTTAAAAGGCGCTATAACGGGTATATTGCTGTCGCTGGACCGTTAACTAATCTAGCATTATTCATAGTTGGTCTACCAATCTGGGTACTTATTTTGGGTATTACTGGTGCTTTTGATTTAACAACCATCCCGATGTTAGAAAATGGTAGTAGAGCCTATGCAGACGGGGGCTCAATAATTTGGCAATCAATGTTAGTTGATGCTGGTGTTTGGTGGCTTTCGGCGAATCTTATTCTCGGACTATTCAACATGATACCATGGGGTCCGCTAGATGGAGCTAAAATAAGAGATTGGAATGAAAAGGTATTCTATACTGTATTCTTAATATTCTTAATCCCGGTCCTTGGGATGTTCTTTGGTTTCTGGTCTCCAACAGTGCTTTTAGAGACTGCAGTGACAAGAATCTTCTAAATATTCATAATGAATCAAATCATATTCATAATGAATAAAACCCAATTAAACACCTACTGAAAGCCAATTTTACAGGTACGCATTTCTAATAGGTTGTTCATCTAAATGGAAAAATGAATATGTCGCCCACCAAGTAATTGTATCAAGAGCATCAACCAAATTACTTGTTCCACTTCTCTCCTCACCGTAATCCTTACCAGTTGTATCCATCCAATCTATCATCTCATCAACCGTATCACAAGTTTGATGATAACACCAATACCCATCCACTAAACCACCGAAACCCATCGTGACAGTTCCCAAGTTATCTTGGAATGTCGCGTGGTCAGATCTTGCTGTGGTATCTTCATAAACAATAATTTCCGGGCGATCCTTTGCTAACCAATCATCAACTTTCCAAGTTGCTGCGTCATAACCTTCACCGAGCAGTGGCGACATTTGCTCCTCCACACCAATAGCATCAGAACCAATCCACATTGCTAAGCCAACCATACCAGGTTGATTCATCACATCATGGTCAAGGCTCGGCCCGATGTAAACTCTCATTGGCCACACTTCAGAATCCTTCGGATAACCATCAGGGTCTATTGCTGGTTCGGGATCGCAATTACCATCTCCACCACCATGACTGTTACCACATGGAGCTCCACCGCCACCGGGCCAGTTTACTCCAGCCATATCCAAGTTGACATAATTAGTAACCTCAACATTAGGATTGTCTTCCTTAACCCAATAATCCGTCCAGAAATCACTACCTCGTTTACCCCCTTCTTCGCCGGACCATAAACAGAATACCATTGTGTTACGTGTACTGTATGCCGCCATTGCCTCAGCAACAGTTAGTACCATACTAGTTCCAGCTGTGTTATCATAAGCACCAACCCTAGTCCCATACGTTCGACCAAAAATGTGAGGATCTAACATACCACCGTTTACTGGTGGAGCAATATCAAAATGAGCACCAAACACCATCCACTTATCCGGGTCAACTTCCCCAAACCGATATCCACAGACATTGTAGGCTTCAGGATTCTGCGCTCCAGTCATCAATGAATCATAGACAAATCGTTGAACTATCACTTCCAGCCCAAAACCTTCCATGGTTGAAATCAAATATTGTGCAGCATCCTCGTACGCTAAATTTCCTTGTCCAGCCCACCGATCTAAATATCCTACTGCACCATCAGCTGGATCATCTAAATCAGGAGTTTCATCAGACATAATATTGATGTAATTAAACACGGTTCGCCCATCAACTATTCCCATTGAATGTCTACCACCTTCTGATTCACTAAATGCAGCCGCCATTTGGCGTTTCACTGATAATTTAACAACTGCAACTGAGCTAGTGGTAGAATTAGAATAATCAACGGTATCCAGTGAGTTGTTTACCGCATCAACCCTAGTTATACTCGGGTTGTCTTCAGCGTCATAACCCCGCCTATCAAACCAGGTTTTCCAAGACTCATCAATACTTCTAACAGGCCATAATTCTCTTCCATAATCTCCTAGTAAAATAACCGCAGTATCAGTTCTAGGCGGCGCTAAAATGTTTAACTGCACAGATTCACCAGATTTCAAATCTATTACGGTTGAATTTTGGACAAAACCATTCTCTTCATTCAATATCAGATAAGGAATGTATGCGGCCAAGTCGGCCTTTGCCGTTATCGTTACGCCTTGAAAAACTCCACCAGAAAGCGTTTGTGGAGTTATCACAACATCCTTTTCTGAATTTATCCCATCTTGATTTGTCTCCCCAAAACATCCCGAGAACGCGGCGCTAAACATCACCAAAACAAGAAATAACGCTCTTGTAGGTCCCCGTCCGGCCATAACACAGCCTAGAAACATCTATTTCTCAAACCATCGGTATAATGATGAAATTTCGAACAATTGTTTTATTTACTAGCAAAAACAATATTATCATGATAATATGATAGTTGTAACAACTAAAGTTTATTACTTGAAACAAAGAAAAAACCCAATCAATCGTAATCAATATATCTGGGCAAACGCGTTGATTATTGATGACATCGATGATAAATGCCCCTTAATCGAGGGATAGGTATTATTCTTCTGATTTAGGTTCAAGATATATTTTATCTTCATCCTGCGCTGGTTTTTCATTAAGTATACTAATTGAAACACCTATTAAACCGATAACAGAGACAACAATTAATACTGAGATTAATGTTTTATGATTATCTTCTGAGTCACTATTAGCAGCGTCGTTAACCTCTTCACAACCCACTCCAAAACAATCTCCAACCCCGGGTAATTCAGACTCAGTATGATCGTCAACTCCCACGAAAATTGTATTAATCCAGAAGTCAGTATGACTTCCATTAATCATTCTTTCAACTTGATAATCATAAATTCCGCTGCCATTTGTCCCATTGAAGTAAAAAACATCGGATTCGACACACTCAGAATCTAGTAATGTACCATTCTCGTCATATTGACAGTCATATACCATCCACGGGGAAAAATAATCAACACTTTCATTGAAAGCACCATCACCATCAATGTCAACACTGACTCTAAATGTTGTGTTGTTAGTACTGTCCCCTACTTTGAACTTCACACCATCTCCAGCTACAAAGCCAGCGGTTTCTAAAATATCCATAGGAACAGGACCCTCATCTTTCAGTATTGACATCATAACGTTAGGTGTATGTGCTTGTACTACCATAAACGGCGATAATAATATCAATAATACAAATATCACTCTACCTCTCAAATCCTACCCCCCCGTTGTGTAATTCCAAACTATCATCACATAAAGTCAAAACGGACAATATACTGGCTAAACCATGCGGGGCAAGGAAATAGCGTTGGCTTTCTTCCTAGTTTTACTAATGGTCTCGAGTGTCATGTATGTTTTTTCGGATAATGATGAAACTAACGTTGCTCAAAACTCTCCAGTTTTTGATAGTGAAGATCCCCTTTTCCAACATGAAGGGCACGATCATTCTAACGCATCCCAACACATGGTGGGAACAGATAACATAGAGCAATTGGATTTTAATCCCTTGACGACAAACGGTAATGCAGAAGTTCAAGTTGCTACTACTCCAGATGGCGAGACATATGCATATTTAGCGGGCTGGAATGACATGCACATTGTTGATGTTACCGACCCAGAAAATACTGTCGTAACAGGAAAATATACTGATCCAAACACCCAAGTTCTCGATGTAAAATACATAGAATACAATGGTAGAGAATACATCGTACAACAAAATCAACTCATCGACCCGGGTTATGCTGACCCAAATGTTGGCGAATGGAGCGACCCAGCACAAGTTTCAGTCACGCTGATTGATGTTACTGATAAAGAAAATCCTACTTGGGTTGACTCATGGTATGACGTTGATCACCCTAGTGGCCCTCACAACCTATACACTCACATGATTGATGGCGAATGGTACTTATTTGTGGCAAATCCTGATTATGAAAACTGTAATGATGCAATTGATGAAGCCTGTGGCGGAGTTACCATTGCCCACCTAAATTTGGACGGATCAGCTGCAAGAAATATCCCTGGTGTGCCTGGCTCAGGTTTAGGTCATACAATTATCAAAGTTGGAGAATATGAAGTTGCTTGGGAACACACTAGAGGGGGCTGGATATACATTCACGATATGACTGTACAGCTATGGCCCGGTGATGACCCCACAGACCCTAGATATGGTCGAACGTTTATTTATGGGAGTTATTGGGAAGCCGGGCTAAGAATTGGCGATGTTACTGATGTACCCCATCCGGTCAATTCACCTGAAGAATATGCAATTCACGCAACCTTGTGTAAAACCGGACAAGGCAACCCTGTTCAATGTAGATGGCGCGCTGAAGAAGTGGGATTATGGATGGATTTCCTAGACCTAGATGAGGATGGCCAACCAGATAGTGGCACCACCGGTAATGAAAACGGTGGCAGAGTGTCATACATTCATTATGCAGAACCATTTCCTAACATGCTTGATTTATCTCATTTAGGTTATTCAGATGATCCCGTTCATATCACAACGGCTGCCGTAGAAGTACTCTCAACATCAGTTGGTACTGGGATAATTTACCTGTTAGATACCACAGATTATACATACATAGATGGCCAATTAAAGTTCCAACCGAAGTTAATCAGAGACTGGGAAATTCCATGGGCTGAAGATCACTGCTATGGTGCAGATTGTGAAATAAATCCCGATCCAGATGAATGGTTGCTATTTTCACCCCATAATCTTGATAGCGCGTATTTTGTTACTGATGAAACCACCGATCAAAGCCATGGAGGTGGTTGGGATGGCAGGCTGTATATCTCGCATTATCACGCAGGTTTATGGGTTTTAGACATAGAAACCTTAGTTTCTCCAACCAATCCCGATTCTCGTTTTGATACCTATGCGGAAGCCACTGTTGCTTGGTTCTTGCCACATGGAGATGATGGCATTGTACTAGAATCAGATTTTTATGAATTTTCATGGGTGCCGTTCTTATGGGCGGTAGAGCACCACAATGGAATAACCTACGCATCCTGTATTTCAACAGGGCTTTATGTAGTTCAATTGGACATTGATATACCATATTTGGGCACCAATGTATGAGGGATAGTTATGAAAAGAATCATTATTTCACTAACAATATGCTTGATGTTTATTTTACCAGGTTGTATTAATTCAGAAAACGATACAGAATCTATCTTTCACGGCGACATCATTACAGATGCCAGACCAATATCTGATTTTACCTTACTAACAAGTGACAATATGAGTTATGATTTCAAACAACAAACTGAAGGCAAGGTCACAGTAATCGCCTTCTTATTCACTAATTGTTATGATATCTGCCCGGTTGTTACTTATAACTTAAGAGCGATACATGAAACGCTTAACCAATCCCAAATGGATAAAATAGAATTCTTAACAATAACAGTAGATCCTTGGAGAGATAATACAACAATCTTGGAACAATGGAAACAATCGACAAAATCAAACTGGACACATCTAACAGTTTCTGATACTCAACAATCTTCTAGCGAAATGTCAACTTTGGCACAGGTCTGGAACGATTTTGATGTTGGCTTCAAGATTGAAGAAAATACCACAGAATCAAACACTTCAGGCAGACATCACCCCTCATCATATGATTATAATATCGCCCACTCAACAGGAACCGTGCTAGTAGATCATGAAGGAAACCAAAGAATTTGGTGGGGTGATTATGATTGGATAATCGACCTTGTCAAAGAAGATATACTAAATCTAGTGGCAGAGGCTGAATCAGATAAATAACCAATTTCCGGTTTCAAGAAACTGATTTCCTATATTGGGCTAAGCATTAAGAGGGGCTAACTTTGGGATTTAATCATGGCAACGGTTCGTTTGGACCAAAAAGCGCGTGCGTTGATTAGAGCCATACCAGATTCTTATCACTCCGCATTAGCTAATTTTTTTGGAAGCGGCCCTAAAGACATCGATCTCGCTAGAAAACAACATGAAGACTACAAATTGGCTTTGGAATCCACAGGAATCGAAGTAGTAATGCTTGATGCAGACAACAACCATCCAGATTGCTTATTCGTCGAAGATCAAGCCGTAATAATCGATGGTCACGTACTTCTTCCAGTCCCTGGACACCCATCAAGGGTTAATGAACAGCCACCGATAGCAGATTTCTTGGTTAGTGAAATGGGTGGAGCTCAGATATGCCGAATGAGTGGTGACGCCAGAATGGATGGAGGCGACATACTTCGATTAGGTGATATTTTCTTTGTTGGACGTTCAACAAGAACTAATGATTTAGGAATTGAGGAATTAAGAGATCTATTATCTCACTTAGGCCACGAATTAAGAGTAATTGATATACCCGAACGGGCATTACATTTGACCAGCATCGCATCAACACCAACCGATAATATCATACTTGTTCCCGAGGGGTATCTTCCAAAAGACGCATTTGGCGATTTACCCGAAGATTGTCAAGTAATATGGATGCCCGAAGAAGAGACATATGGCTGCAATACAATTGGTTTACCTGGCGGCAAAGTCCTTGTTCCAGAAGGCTATCCTACTGTCCGCCAAACCTTAGAGGGAATCGGCCTTGAAGTAATCAATGTTAATTTTAGTGAAATTAAAGCAGCCGATGGTTCATTGACTTGCTGTTCATTATTTTACTAGTTTAAAACAAGGCTTAGCCACTGATTTATACAAACCACTAATTCATCATATGTTGAGCAGTCAATTGAATTATCATCAAAACAACCATAACCGATATTATCAATAATTGTCACTTTTTTTCCTTGACCTATCAATTGTAAGACGATTTCATGGTTTGTATACAATCCAATCTCAAATACTAAACCGGAATATGTCGATATCAAATCTGAAAATTTGCTAGAGAAAATAAACGAGCAAAAATCATCCACACTCAAGAACGAGCATAACATAGAAAGCGTTTCTATCAAAGACTTCTGACTGCTGGTTAACAACTCTATTTTTTGATAATCTTTAGATTTAATTACCATGGTAATCAATGGTGTATTGCTATTCACCAAGGCAGATCAACACCATCATATTGCACAAATCTACCGGAATCCTCCAAGGTGTTATTTTTAATCAAATTTAACATACCATCTACACTGTCAAATAATTCTACAGGGGCATGTTCGCCCCCCATTCGAGTTTTTACCCAACCAGGATGCAAAATTAAAAATGATATATTGTCCTCTATAGCCTCTTTTTTCATCGCGACACTAAGCATGTTTAGTGCCGTTTTTGAAGCTCGGTAAGCATAAGAACGACCCGAATGACAATCATCGATAGAACCCATCAAGCTACTAATCATCGCAACAGTAGTTAGAGAATTATGACTCATTTTGTCATAAAGTGCTTTTACCATACGCACTGGGCCTACAGAGTTAATATTCAACACCTCTAACATCCATTCGTCATCGATTTCAGTTATATTTCGCCATCTACCGTCAGGAACGCCCGCATTATTAATTAATAAATCAATATCACCATCAATTGCTTTCACAAAATCATTTATTGAATTATTATCTGTTACATCTAAGCGAAGACAAATGAGATTTTTGTTAGTGATTAACTCCAGTCTATGCTTTTCAGATCGATAACCAGCATACACTTGCCAACCATCATCTAGCAACCGCACCACAAATTCAGAGCCAATACCACGACTAGCGCCAGTTACAACTGCAATTTTCATATTGAATCAGCAATTTTACTCATTTTCACCAATCATCATTTTATGAACATATACCGCTGCTACGGCACCAACTATCTGGGGGATAAAATGAGCCCAACAATCAGCAATAGCCATTTTTCCACTTACCAATAGCATTGTTGTAACCGCAGGATTGAATGACCCCTCAGAAATACTACCAACAGTAAACGCTCCAGCCATAACCGTCAAACCGATTGCTGCGCCGTAGAATTGGTTGCCAGATTGTTCAGTAGCAACGTTAATTATGACGAACACAAGGGCGAAGGTCCACAAAGCTTCAGCAAAAAGAACTGCATTCATAGAATCGAATTCTCTTTCTGTTATCCCCGGCACACCAAGCCCCTGCAAAACAAGCTCAGAACCAATAAAGAAGGCGAGAACACCAGCAATAATCTGGGGCACAATATAGAAGGGCAACTCGTCTTTATCACAATCTCCTTTGATAAAAAGTCCAATTGTCACAGCAGGGTTGAAGTGAGCTCCAGATACATGGCCAAGTGCGTAGATCATAACCATAAGGGTGAGACCAATCGCAATCGGAGCGAAAACTCCCGCAAAGCCGCTTACTGCCGCGATGAAAATAGTTAGCGTTAAAAAGAAAGTTCCTACAAATTCAGCGATGCCTTTACCAACATTATTTGATGTCATATTCTCGCCATAAATAACAGGCATAAAATCATAATCATCATCTTAACTTGAAACCTATAATTTCCCATTAATCAAATTCTCTCTAACCATATCTACCATTCAACATCAAAATCGTCACCAAAAGACGAAGAAGGCCTATTTAGAATAGATACTACCTTTTCCTGAATAATTTCAACTTCATTATTCTTTTTTTCCTTTTTCACTTCAATAGGAGAATCGATAATTTCCTTTGTCGCTTTAATTGGTTTTACTACGAGCGTACCAGTTTGACTCTCGGATGAATATTTTTCTTGATATATTATCTTCTTTTTTTCTGCCACTTTATTTGTTAATTCACTCTTAGTTTGCTGGAAATTTTCTTCACCGATTTTCATTTCAGAGAAATTTTTATCCAAAATCTCCTTGAGCTCCGGGACGAACTCATCGGTGTCCATGCAGTGACATTAGATTATCACACAAGAAATCTTTGCTTTATTGAGTAATCCAGAGACAGACCTTGATGAAGTATCAATAACAGGGGGAATCATGCGAGTCGGTATTGTTGTTAATCCAGATGCTGGATTAGGCGGCAGATTGGGATTCAAGGGCAGTGACGGCAGGGCAAAAGAAGCAAGAGAGGCTGGTGCTGAAGATAGAGCGGGGCCGAGAATGCAACAATGCCTTGAAAAATTCGAGTCTTTATTACATTCTTCGCTAAATAGAAACCAAATCACTCCTGAATTGTATGCATTAGATGGTAGAATGGGGGGCGAATGGATACCTCAAAATTATAAATCACTAGGGGCCACTCCACAATCAACCTCTGCCGAAGATACTGAAAAGTTAGTAAAAGATTTGATAGAATCTAACATAGATGTCATTGTATATGCTGGAGGTGATGGAACAACGAGAGATATCGTCAATGCTCTAGGCGAAAGCAAGTTACCACTAATCGGAGTTCCTGGCGGTGTCAAGATGCACTCAGGGTGTTTCGCAACAACTCCCAATGCTGCTGCAGAGGTTCTCTTTTCATTTGTCATCGGAGATCTTATGTCATCAATAACCGAAGTTATGGATTTAGATGAAGAAGTCTACCTAACAGGTCAATGGAAAGTCAGAATGTATGGCGAGGCACTCACTCCGGCAAGCCCTAGATTCATGCAAGGCGCCAAGCAACAAGTAGAACGCTCATCAGAAGAGGAAATAATCGAGGGCCTGGCAAACCATATTGATGAATTAATCAACGCAAATCCAGACTTAATGGTGGTTTGGGGTAGTGGTGGGACATTACGGTTAATTGGCCAATTAATCGGTCATGAAATGACTTTGTTAGGCATCGATATCCAACATAATAACAAAATATATACGGATCTTAACGAACAGGAACTTATCAAAATTCTTTCAACCCATAGCGGTGAAAAACTCCTACTTCTGTCTCCAATGGGCGGCCAGGGATTTTTGATCGGCCGAGGGAATCTACAATTATCACCGGAAGTCCTGAGAATTATCGGCATAGAATCAATATTAGGTGTTGCAACACCCGCAAAACTCATCGGTTTATCACATGTTAGAATAGATACTGGTGATGAATCCTTAGATGGTGAATTTAGGGCGCGAAAATTTGTTAAAATGCTACAAGGATATCGCACTACAAGAGTCATTAGAGTCGCAGAAATTTAACTTAAGTCTAATCCTGAAGCAGCCATCAATAACCCAAGGAATGGGGGGCTTGGCTTTCCAGGCCTGGATTTAAATTCTGGATGATATTGAACTCCAACATAATATGGATGACCCTCTAATTCAAAGATTTCACACCTTTGTCCAGTTTCATCCTTACCGACAAAATTTAGGCCACCCGCTTCGATATCAGCGATTATATCTGGATTCACTTCATATCTATGTCGATGTCTTTCATCGACTGAATCACCACCACCATACAATCGCTTAATCTTACAATCGTCTACCTGCCATAATGTAGGTCTACTTCCTAATCTCATAGTCCCGCCGAGATGCGTTTTGGAAATTTCTGGCATAAATATTACAGCCGGATATTCGGCATTTTCATCAAATTCTGTTGAATTGGCGCCAGGCATGTTTAGAACATTGCGACAAAACTCGATGGTTGCAACTTGCAGACCTAGACAAATTCCAAGATATGGTACATTATTTTCTCTGGCATATTTTGCTGCCAAGATTTTACCCTCGACGCCTCTGTCCCCAAAACCACCAGGGACCAATATACCATCAGATGATTTCAATTCTTGCCAAGCTGATAAGAATTCATCTTCGTTAGTACTCTTCCACTCGTCTTCTAAGTGACTAGCTTCAATCCATTTGATTGATAATTTACGCCTAACCTTCATCGCTGCGTGTTGTAAGCTCTTGATCACTGAAAGGTATGCATCACTCAATCCAGTGTATTTTCCAACCATAGAAATGGAGACATCTTCAGTCAATTTATCCAAGTCCAGAGCCATCACTTCCCATTCTTTCAATAGGCCGGTTTTCTGGCAATCTATCCCAAGTATTTCACACAAACCTTGCTTCTCTAGCATTAACGGAACATGGTAAATGTTGGGCACATCATGAGTTGACATTACTGCATTTGGTGAAACATGGCAGAACGCCGCCAATTTTTCTTTAGTTTCATCAGTCATTGGTTTGGTTGAACGACAAACAAGTATATCTGGTGTTATACCAAGGCCCCTTAATTCTTTTACAGAATGCTGGGTTGGCTTGGTCTTCTGTTCTCCGACTGGGCCCATGACAGGGACGAGAGAAACATGAACGAAGGTAACATTTTCTCTACCAACTCTAAATTGAAACTGGCGCAAAGCCTCGATGTAGGGCGAGGATTCAATATCCCCAACCGTTCCACCCAATTCGATAATACAAGCATCTGGAGAACTACTTTCTCCGTCGGTAGAAATATGCGCAACACGTTCTATCCAATCTTGAATTTCATCTGTTATGTGGGGAATAACCTGGACAGTTTTCCCAAGATAATCCCCTCTTCTCTCTGCTTCAATGACCTTTGAATAAATTTTACCAGTTGTCAAATTATTATCTCGACCTAGATTTAAATCGAGAAACCGCTCATAATTACCAAGGTCTAAATCAACTTCTCCTCCATCATCTAAGACGAAAACTTCTCCATGCTCAAATGGAGACATCGTTCCAGCATCACTATTCAGATAAGGATCGATTTTGATTGATGTCGTTCTTAGGCCAGCACTTTTCAGTAATACCCCGATACTACTTGCAGTGACCCCTTTTCCGAGGCCAGAGAGGACCCCACCGCTGACAATTACGTATTTCATAACACACCAACGGGATTTTTACCACCCGTGACTCCTTAATCAACATATCCGAAAAATTAGAGTTTCAACAATTTATTTTCATCCTTCCTTACCCAATTATCAATAGGTGTCTTCTTTGTCATTAAATTGAGCAACATGGAGGCCATACCTGAAACAATGATGGCTTGGAAAAAAACCAAGCCTCAATTTGGCGGTTTCGAACTTGTTGAATCTCCAGTTCCCCAACCAAAACCCGATGAGGTTTTGGTAAAAACTCATTCAACATCGATTTGTGGAACAGATTTGCATATTTGGAAGTGGGATGAATGGGCTGCAGAAAACGTGCCACAAGGGACAACCACCGGTCATGAAACATGTGGCGTTGTAATCGCTCTGGGAGAGCAAGTAGATACGCACCAAATCGGCGATAGGATTGCTGTTGAGTGCCATCTTGCCTGTTGGGATTGTGATAGATGCCGAGAAGGAAATGCGCATATCTGCGAACAAGGGCAAATATTCGGTGTTCATTCCGACGGTGCATTTGCACCATATTTTACCATTCCAGCAGTAAACGCGCGCCATATCCCAGAAAACCTGCCGATGGATTTAGCCTCAGTTCAAGACCCATTAGGTAACGCTATCCATACGCTAACAGGTGGACCGGTAAACAATGCAACTGTAGCAATACACGGGCTGGGACCAATCGGATTATTTGCTGTTAATGCCGCCAAAGCAATGGGTGCAAGACTAATCATTGCCGTCGATTGGGATAATCAATTTCGAATGAATATGGCTAAGGATCTTGGTGCTGATATTGTCCTTGGTAAAGACGACGACATAATCCAGACAATATTATCGCATACAGATGGAAAGGGAGTTGACAACAGTTGCGAATTTTCAGGTTCTCCAACAGCCCTATCGAATACTGTTTTCACAACACGAATGGGAGGCTATGTTAACGTATTATCTGTCTATGGAAAAAAACTGACAGAAGTACCGATGAACGACGTGGTTTTTCGCTATCTCCATGTCAAAGGCATTAATGGTCGTAAGATGTGGTCGACTTGGGATAAAATGCATGAATTACTTAGGGATAACAAAATAGACATTGAAACGATTGTAACACACAGAACAGCATATCAAGACTACCCAGAAGCTATAGAATTGGCCTTGGGTGGCAATTGCGGCAAAGTTGTAATGGATTTCTAGGCATCAATCCACTTGTAGCGTCTTGCCCCTTCCTGCACTCCAGAATCGCCTATTTCAACCAAGGCAAACTCCCCTTCGGGTGCGACTACGCTACCGCTTTGCAGACCTTTGTGTAGGTTTTCGTAAGTAATGTGATCGATTGCTACTCTACCAGCTAATCTTTCAAACAAATTCCATCGGGACACAACCTCCCTCCATCGTGGTGAAACCTTACCTTCGAAAACCTTGGCTTTTGCTCCAGATCCATAACCACATAGCCCGAACAGCATGTCGTCAAGGTTAACATTTTCTTCCAAATCTGACTCAAAAGTTGACATAAGTGCGAGGAATATGGAACCTGTATATTGATTACCAATCAGGCTACTCGCTCGCTGGCCTTTTTCAATACGACTTGCGTGGAACTCCATGTATTGTGGAGTTTTGGATATTGCTCTGCGGTATCCATCCATCGCTTTTTCCCAAATTTCGATGATGACCGGGTCATCTGAGTTGTGAGGCTCAGGTGCTGGGCCGAGTTGTTTTGCAACGTCTTGCCACATTTCGGTATCTTCTCTATCATGTCTAAACACATCAGGAAACATTCGTTTGGCTTGGTAAGCATATGGTAAATGCATAATGATTCTTTCCCATTGTTCGGTAAATCGCTGATCATCTATTGGATTGTATCTTCCTGAGCGTTCGGCTTTTTGTCTAAAGTTGTGGAACGCCTGTCTTACTGCTTGTTGATAGCAGCGATTCGAAAACTGACCGTCAAACACTGGCTCATCTCGATGGACACTAACCTTTTCTTCACCGTGTGCGAAAATACCCAGTTTTCTCACAGTAGAAGCCGGTAGGTGACGAATCATTCGCTCAACTATACCTTTTTTGATGGACTGACCAGCCTCTTGGGCAAGGGTCATTACATTGCTAATAATTGATTTAACCGAGACTTCTCTACGCGGTTTGAAAAAATCATGAACAGGTGTAGTAGAAACCCCAATGATATCGGGAATTTCTAGTAGGCGAGGATTTCTGCGGATTAGTATGGCGCCTCCTCCGGCACCTTGGGTATACTCTCCTGCAGATTCTAAAGCATACTTCGCATTATCAGAGAAAATGACAATCCCAATTCTTTCATCTTCGTCGGTTGATCGAGCTGCCCAATCAAGGGTATTATGCATAGCATCCACAGCTCCAATACAAGCAAAAGTCATGTCTACAACATCACAGTTTCTAAAACAATCAGCACCATAACGCTCAGAATACCGCTGAGTCAACATATCGACAATGTATGTCGCTGTCGGTTTTGCACCATCAAGAGCGGACTCAGTACCTAGATACATCCGGCCGATATTTCTAGGGTTTAGTCCATTCCGATCAATCAATTTCATGACCGCATTAGCGCCCATGGTGGCTGTATCTTCATGAACGTCTGGAATAGACATGGCCTTAAGACCAAGTCCCTTGTTTAGTTTACCATAATCTTCTCCACGAAGGTCGGCAAAATCTTTCATATCCATATACAATCTTGGGAAATGAATCGCCACGTCGTCGATACCTACACAGACTGGACCACTGGACCCCATCGATTTTTAGCGCGTTTTTCGAGTATTTGAATACCTGTGTTATAATCAACTGGAATATCAACGTTTCATTACATCTCATCTTCTGGCAAATCGGGCATCTCTAAATCTTGTTTAGCCCATAATACATCATCAATCCTTAATATTGAGATTGCAACTTCTGTCGCACCAACTAATGCTTGTTTGATGATTCCTTGAGGCTCTAAGATTCCCAAATTGATCATGTTTTCCGGTTTTCCAGTGGTTAGATTGATGCCAATTTGGTCTGACTTTGCATTTGTCTGTTCTGCGACAACATCAAGCAAGGTTGTGATAGGATCAATTCCAGCATTTTCTGCCAACACCCTTACAATGACTTCTATCGCATCAGCATAAGCTTCGATCGCTAATTGTTCTCTACCGGGGATAGTTTCAGCATAACGTCTCAATCTACGGGCTAGAGCAACATAAGAAGCCCCACCACCACATACAACCAAACCATCTTCGATTAATTGAGTACTAACTCCAAGGGCGTCATCAAAACACCTCTCAACTTCGCCGATTATATCTACAGTACTACCTTTAGCAACAATTGTTGCCGCTTTCCCGTCCCCTTCGACAACCCAGAAATCCTTCCCGTCGATTGTTATATTTTCACTCGAACTGCAATTACCAATATCGGTCTCAGATGTCGACTGAATAGAACTAATTAATTTTGCACCACAAACTCTCGCTAGCATGTTTAGATCACTTTTTGACACCCGACGAAACGCTTGAATCCCAACTTTAGTCAGATAACTCTTGATATCATCATCAATACTCTCTCTGCAGGCTAAAACAGTAATACCATGCCCCACCATTTTATCTACCTGCTCAAACAACATCTGCCTTTCTTCTTGTCTAAACGATTCTAACACACCAATAGAAGTGACATTCAATTTCAAATCTGTGGTTACATTTTTCCGTTCTAACCCCCCATCAACCAACAATATCTTACCATTGATAATTACCTTATCCATATCACTTGATATACGCTTTTTTGGAATCATTAACCCTCTAAATACACGCGAATCTTCAACTCTTCCCCCGGTTTGAGAGATTAGTTTGATTTTTGATACATCAACCGTGCTATCTTCCTCTACAACCATTTCGACCGCATCTAAGGCGATATTTGCAATAATTTCTTGCATTGACTTATGCCCCTTTCCCGCCAGTGAGGTTTTAACAACACTCTGTTTAATCTCGTCATTAGAATCGAGTAAAATCTCTGAAATACATTCTAGTAAATGTTGTTCAGATTTTCGGTAACCCCTGGCAATAGTCGAGGGATGTATGCCTTGCAGTATTAATCGCCAAGCATTTTGCAACATTTCTCCGGCTAAAATCACCGTACTTGTCGTTCCATCCTTGGCAATTCTATCTTGAGTTGATGATGCATTAATCATCATCTTTGCCACCGGATGCTCAACTTTAGCTGTTTCAAGAACGGTTACTCCGTCATTAGTAACCAGGGTTCGACCATCATCGTCAATCAGTAACTTATCCAGCCCTTTTGGGCCAAGAGTAGACCTAATAGCTTCAGACAAAGCCATCGCGGCTTGGATGTTCTTCTGTAACGCTTCTCTGCCATTAGAGCGAACGGTATCTTTGAGGATTGGGGCTTCGCTCATAGCACGCCCACCACCATCTAAGAAATAAGCGCGTCTCAATCTTCGTCGACTACTTCAAAATCTGCATCAACCACATCATCAGACCCAACGTCGATATTTCCATCGTCACCCGATCCTTCTTGTTCAGCCATTTCAGCAGATGCCGCTTCGTACAGCTTTGCCGACACACCATGCATTGCTTCTTCGATTTCTTTAACCTTAGACTGAATAGCTGCATCGTCAATGACGTCTATGTCAAGTGGCTTACCATCGTCATCTTGGACAAGTTTTTCTAATTCATCCAACCGTTCCTTGACCGGATTAACATCATCTTCTTCTAACTTATCAGATGACTCATCTAAGGTTCTACGGGTTTGGTAAAGCACTTGATCAGCCATGTTTCTTAATTCAACCTTGGCCTTTCGTTGTTTATCTTCCTCAGCAAAACTTTCTGCTTCGGCGATTTTAGCTTGTATCTCATCTTCTGAGAGCGAAGTCTGCGCCTCAATCTTGACAGATTGCTCCTTTCCAGTACCCATATCCTTGGCACTGACGTCGACGATTCCGTTTGCATCGATATCAAAAGTAACTTCGATTTGTGGCACACCTCTAGGGGCAGCAGGGATTCCTACTAGGGTAAATTCACCAAGGGTTACATTGTCCTTAGCGAATTCCCTTTCACCTTGTAAGACGTGGATAGTAACCGCTGGTTGGTTGTCGGATGCAGTAGAGTAAATCTCAGAGCGTCGCGCAGGAATAGTAGTGTTTCTTTCAATCATTGTGGTCATTACACCACCAAGGGTTTCAATTCCAAGTGTCAGCGGGGTTACATCGAGCAATAAAACATCAGATACCCCTTCATCTCCGGCGATAATTCCAGCTTGCAATGCAGCGCCCATTGCGACTGCTTCGTCAGGATTGATGCCTTTGTAAGGTGCCTTTCCCGCCTCTTTCTCTACCGCTTCTTGTACTGCGGGGACTCTTGTTGAGCCGCCAACGAGAATAACTTTGTCAACATCCCCTTTCTTTACCCCCGCATCCTTCATTGCTTGTCGGGTCGGGGTCATAGTTTTCTCAATTAGTTTGGCAATCAAATTTTCAAACTTTGCTCTAGTAAGAGTCAAATCAAGATGTTCTGGCTGTCCATCTACCATAGTTATGAATGGGAGGTTGATTTGTGTTTGTTGGGTTCCAGATAATTCGATTTTTGCTTTCTCAGCAGCTTCTTTGAGTCTTGACATAGCTGTCAAATCTTTTGATAAATCTATGCCAGTATCCTTCTTGAACTCCTTTACCAGCCATTTAATAACCTGATCATCGAAATCATCACCACCAAGTTTGTTATTTCCAGCCGTTGCTTTAACTTCAATTTGCGGCTGGCCATCGACTTGATAGATTTCTAGGATCGAAACATCAAAAGTTCCCCCACCTAAATCGTAAACGAGGATTGTTTGATCCTCTTCTTTGTCAACTCCATACGCTAATGCCGCAGCAGTTGGCTCGTTTATGATACGTAAAACCTCTAACCCAGCAATACGACCAGCATCCTTAGTTGCAGTCCTCTGCGCGTCGGTGAAGTATGCTGGACAGGTAATTACCGCCTGAGTAACCTCTGAGCCCAAGTATGCTTCAGCATCCGCTTTCAGTTTCTGGAGGATGAATGCGGATATTTCTTGTGGGGTGTAGTCTTTGTCGTCAATTTTAGTATTCCAGTCAGTGCCCATGTGTCTTTTTACTGACAGCAGTGTTCGCTGAGAATTTGTCACAGCCTGTCTTTTGGCAGTGACTCCGATTAACCGCTCTCCACCATCCTTGGCGAAGGCAACCACAGATGGCGTTGTTCGCGCCCCCTCTGCGTTTGCGATTACCACCGCTTCTCCATTCTCTATCGTTGCTACACAACTATTCGTTGTTCCCAAATCTATTCCTATTACTTTACCCATTTTTTCACTTCCAGTTTTCAAAATATTGGAATTCCACCATCATCTTCATCATCATCATCGTCACCGAAGTCAAGACTGACATCTGCAGATGGAGTTTCGTCATCATTAGTTCCCAGAGCAGAACCCTGTGGTGTTAATTTTAAGGTGATGTCGAGAATACCATTATTCAATGACCAGCCAACAACATCCTCACAAGGGTGTGGCAATTTTATTCTAGCCATTGGCTTAATTTGGGCATTCTTCATAATTTCTAATAGCGATCCACCCTTTGACAAATTCATTTCCATTTCCATTTCTTTGATGTCGCCACGGAGAGCGAAATCGACCGTAATTGACATATTCCATCCGTCTAGGTAGAAATCATCACTCGGTAGTTTCAAAATTTCATCATTACCTTCAGTAACCTCAGGAGTTTCTATTTCGACCGGGGCAGCATCTACTTTGACATCCATCCCCAGATTTCCTAAAATCTCATCAATTGATTGCCCCGACTGGAACATCTTACTTAGGTTCGAAAGGTCAAAATTAAAATTTACATCTCCGCTACTGAGTTTCTCAGCATCCAAACCCATCTTTTCAAATTGAGATTTGAATTGCTTCATCAAACCCTTCACCTGTTCTTTGTTAAGCGACATGCCCATGCCTCGAAACATCTCGACCAAGCGGTCAATCATCTGTTCTTCCCAGTCATCACTACTCGCCATAACACCACTACTTAACCATCGGTTACATAGTGCCCAATAAGTACACATATATCAACATCACGACTAAAATTCAAACAAAATCAATTCGATTTACGGATCCGAACTACGCCAATAATTATCATTGCGATGACGCTTAATGTCAGTATATTTGCGAAAATCATCGCCGTTGATTTAATGGCAATTCCATAAACTAGCCACAAAGACAATGAAAAAGCCACAATCGAAAATGTAGGTATTGATATTCCATCATGGCGCTTATGTTTCCACACCTCAATTATTTGGGGGCCCCAAGCCAATACTCCAATAATTCCTGCAGCAATTCCAATGCCTTCAATCAATGGGGAGGTCACTTTATCACCGATTCCATTCTTCAGCAGGTTTCGATAATACAATTCTGTCTATAGCTGCCCATGGTATTTCTCTTGGCGATGATTCACCAACAACATGCATATGTAGATTCGCGCCATAGCCTACTTTGAGTTCAGCGTTCTTGGTTCCGATCTTGATGGTTGCTGAGGAGGGTTGTTTGTCAAAAATTGATAGTAACCCGCGTTTGTGATTTGTTTTTCCCGTAACCGCAGTTTCTCGTTGTTGGAATATTTCTTCCAGTTGCTCGCCAAGGCCGAGCGATAAAACATCGCCCTTATTCATCAATCCCCCATTCATGTGAACTTCATCCCAAGTATTGAATCCACTCATTGTATTTACAAGTTCAACATTTGCCTCACCAGGGTTAGTAGTTTTCAGGATGTCGAGAAACCCCTTTTCATTCACCATTTCAGCGGCTAAATCCTGAGGAATTTTTGGCCATTCGAGCTTCTGATGCGTCATTGCGACAATCACTCTTAGACTTGGCATTTCATCATCAGATAAACCCGCCCTATTTTTGTGTAATTCCATCAACAACCTTGCCTTTCTCGCAATTCT
Source organism: uncultured Candidatus Poseidoniales archaeon (assembly GCA_964412625.1). GTDB lineage: Archaea > Thermoplasmatota > Poseidoniia > Poseidoniales > Poseidoniaceae > MGIIa-L1. Next base: position 16,173 of record CAYPPO010000009.1, on the reverse strand, counting down.
ATCAGCGACACCATCGTGACTATGTTCGGTGCCATTTTTTCTTTTTTGGATGAAATGATGTTCTTTATTGATGCGAAATGAACCAGCCCAGTGTTTTTGTTCGACAACCAGAATAGAATTTCCTCCGATAATCACCATGTCAATTTCTCTTCTTCCACCATCCGGATCAGGAATTCTAACCGATTCGTAAATTTTCCAACCGTTTTCCTTCCCCGCTGCTCTAGATAATTTTGCCAATCTAAACTCAGCCAGTTCACCGGCCCGATGAATGTCATCATGGGGAAATTTTTTCCGTCTTTGAAAAAACCACGATAGCCGTTTGAAAAAACTCATCGATCCACCCTATAATAAATCTGCAATACTATTCACAATAATCGTTGGCATCTGCTCAGCATCGCCGTCAAGTTCAGCAACATCATCCATAGTTGCTTCACCTGATAGGACTAATATACCGACACAACCAGCACGATTTGCCATAGCAATATCTGTATACAATCTATCACCAACCATGGCGCATCTTTCAGGCAATAGACCCAACTCCTCGATTTTATGCATTATCATACCTGCATTTGGTTTGCCAGTAATGTGTTCCGGCTCTTTTCCGGTGGTCGCTTTTAGCATTGCTAAATATGCTCCGACATCGGGTAGTCCACCATCAGGAGATGGGCATACCATGTCTGGATGACTGGCTACTAAAGGTATGCCTGCGTGCATGTGAATGCTAGCAGTTGCGATTTTATTATAATCAATTTCCGTATCATATCCCAATACAACATATTCAGGATTTTCAGAGTCAGTTTTGATACCGCGCGCTTCCAACATTTCCTTCATGCCTTTGGTACCTATCAACCAAGTCTCAGTAACGGCATTTTTTGTCAGCCAAGACAATAAATCATGAGTTGATAAGAGGACGTCGCTTTCTTCTGCCGGGATACCAAAATCGTGTAGCTTTTTTAGATACTGAGTTACTGATTTGCTCGAATTATTCGATAGGAAGAATCGTTTTATTCCTCTACTTCTGCAACGTTCTAAGAAGTCTACTGCACCTGGTATTAATTCACCGCCAAGATATATTGTTCCATCTAAATCTAGAAAAATCGCATCTATTTCTTCAAGTTGTTTCGCTTGATTAGATGTGTTATTCATGCAATCACCTAAAACATCAATGTCTTGAACATAAACCAAGGAGAATGTAGATTTTCCTGCGCTTCTTTTGATGCGATCATTTCAGTCATCATTTCTTGGATCTGCGGTTTTTTACTGGCTTTGCCAACAAACCAATTTAGTAACCATTTCTTCCGACTTAATTTTTGCATTCGGTATGAATTGGTCAACTCTGGTCCTAGAATTTTCCACATTTCTTGCTGGTATTCTTCAGGGTTTTTTCCTGCGATAATGTGTTGTGCGGCCAATTCACCAGTAACCAGCGCGTTACCGACTCCTTCACCGGAAAAAGGGTCGACCAAGGAAGCAGAATCGCCAACTAAACGAATTCCATTCATGCTCGCTCTGCGAGGCTGGTTCTTCGCTTTCTTTCGTGGTGAGCCAAAAGGTAGTGCCCATCCTCTGCCACTACCGCGTATCATTTCAGCTTCGGAAAATCGTTCTTTGAACATTGGATGATTTTCAATAACATCCTTTTGCAGTGCACGTAGTTTTTTCTTTTCTTTTTTCAGTAAACTAACAACCATACCAATCCCGACATTTACCACATCTTCAGAAACGGGGAAAATCCAGAAATATCCAGGCACAACAGAGTCTACGAAGTGAATTTCTATGTCGCCAACACCGTCCCCACAGCCTTTGACATTACGCCAATACTCTCGATAACCATCACAAAAGTGAGTATTATCAATTAATTCTTCGTTAAATGAATCTCTAACGACGGCCTTTGCGACAGGGCATTGATATCCAGCAGCGCCAACGATTTCTGTTGAGTAATAGGTTCTCTCTTCACCTTTACGACCGCCTATTTTGACAGTTACCCCTTTGGCATGGCGCAGAGCTCCACTACCGTCACCTGGGTCGGCACCACCTTTACCGTCATCGAATATAACGCCAGTAACCAAACAATCTTGGATAACTTTGCCGCCATTTTCCCGTACTAATTGTTGACATCTATCAAATAACAAATGGTCAAATTGCATTCTAGGAAGTGAGTAACCTGCTTCGAGCCGTTGCACGTCTTCTTCCGGCAGAGCAACTCTGACAGTGTTGCCTTTTGGGGATGAGAATTTTATTCCGGTTACCCGGAAATGTGGCGATTTCTCAAGGGTTTCTTTAACACCTAATGCTTTGACATGGCCGAGAGATTTACCACCGACCGCGTCACCGCAGATTTTGTCTCTTGGCCACAGGCCTTTTTCGAGTAGCAAAACCGATTTTCCGGCCATGGCCAAATAACCTGCAGCGGAGGATCCTCCCGGCCCTCCACCGACAATTATTGCATCAAATTCTTCGTTTGCTGGCGGTATTTCACCAGTTTCTATTGGCAACTCCCACGAATTTGCTGACTGAGCCATGGCTTGACGAATTAAAAGTACTCTTTGAGGCTTATCTTTCAAAATACCAGATACTCTTTGTTTAACCATCATCATAATGCACTCGAATTATTTAGCAACATTATGTCGGAGGGGTGTCGGTGCGTACGGAGTTAACCCCCGAGAGCACTAAGCGTGAACGACAAATTGCTATTGTCGCACTACTGGCAGTTACTTTGGTTTGGGGAGCGACTTTTATTTGGATGAAGCAGGCTTTGGATGCACTTGGTGATGAGAAAACAGAACTGGGCACAAACGGAGTTGTTGCCACTTTAGTATTTGCTAGATTTGCAATCGCCGCATTTATGATGATAATATTTTTCAAAAAAGCCAGAACTTCTCTAAAGGATAAACAGATATGGCAAGACGGATTAGTATTAGGTGCACTAATGTTTGTTGCCTATCTTTCTCAGATGATTGGTCTTGATGAAATTGACCCTTCTGTATCGGCGTTTTTAACCTCACTATATGTTGTTTTTACCGCCATAATATCTTCTGCGTATAATCTTAAATTACCAAGTAAGATTATGCTCCTTGGAGTCGGACTTGCCACATTTGGTGCCGGATTTATTCAAGGCCCACCACATCTAACTTGGGGTGTTGCCGAATTTATCACCGTATTTTGTGCATTATTGTTTGCGCTGCATATTTTGTTTACCCAGCATATAACTAAGCGTAGAGATCCAGTTGCAGTATCAACAACCTCATTTATTGTCGTGACAATATGTTCGGCGTTGACTGTATTCCTAATTGGTGATGGCACAAACCCAGTGCAATGGCGCTTGATTTTTGCTGATGGCGTCATAATCCCAGTCTTGTTACTAGGAATTGGTGGATCGTTTTTCTGTCTACTATTCTTGAATATGTACCAACGATATCTTCATCCGATACAGGCCGCGATAATTTATGCGTTAGAACCAGTCTGGGCGACAATATATGGCTTACAACTCAATCCACCTATGGTTGATTGGAGTATTTGGATACTGATTGGTGGCGGAGCATTATTCGTTGGAAATGTTATAGTTGAGTTGTTATCAAATGAAGGAACTCCAAAATCCAATTAGTCATACTAAAGCGCATCGTTCAAAGTCCTCCTAGTGTTGGGAATGGTGAGTGGGGAGAATTGACAAAAGAATCTGAGCCAAAATTCACTCGGTTTGCGAGCAAAGCCGTGCATTCTGGAACCAATCATGTAGGCGATGCGGTTAACACGCCGATTTTCCAATCATCAACCTATAAATTGACCGACGAACGATATGCCGGATGGGCTGCTGGAGCCCATCACGCGCTGTTGTATACTAGAATTACTTCGGTTAATGCAGAAGCAGTAATTGACAAAATTTGTGCACTTGAGGGAGCGGAAGACGGCGAAGTATTCTCATCTGGAATGGCTGCAATCTCATCAACTTTGATGGCGGTTTTGTCTTCTGGCGATCATGTAGTTGCTTCTGCTGACGTTTATGGCGGAACCTATGGTTTGATGACAGAAGAATTCCCACGATTCGGTATAGAGGTTACCATGGCTGATATGACGGATGTAAATTCATATGAGGCAGCTATCCAAGCAAACACCAAGGTTCTGTATATTGAGACATTAACTAATCCGGTGTTGAAGGTTTGTGATGTAGAAGCAATGGCTACTTTGGCTAAAAAACACGGCTTGATTTGTATTATCGACAATACATTTGCATCACCGTGGGCCTGTAACCCGCTAGCGATGGGTGCAGATTTGGTAATCCATTCAACGACAAAGTATCTAGGCGGCCATTCTGATATTATTGGTGGAGCGGTTGTTGGCTCAAGAGAACACATTGAGAATATTTTTCATCGTAAGGTTCACTTTGGTGGCAATGCTGACCCAAACTCCTGTTTTTTACTAGAGCGTGGAATGCGTACACTCCATGTTAGAATGCCACAGATTTGTGCTAATGCAGCCGAATTAGCCAATCGTCTCGAAGCTCACCCAATGATCGAGCGAGTAAACCATCCATCGTTAGCAACACATCCACAGTTTGAAGTTGCCCAGCGAATTATGCCAAGAGGTACAGGGATGATCGGTTTTGTCGTTAAAGGTGGCGATGAAGCCGCTCTTTCATTCATGCGTGGGTTAGAAATGATCTACGAGGCAACCAGTTTGGGTGGAGTAGAATCTTTAGTTGAATGCCCATTTAATTCGAGTCACATGATGATTCCCGAAGATGTTAGGCATGCTGCAGGCCTAGTTCCAGGTTATGTTCGCATGAGCATTGGCATTGAAGACATTGAAGATCTTTGGGCTGACATCGAAAGAGGCTTCGCTAACGTTTAGTCTATGCTTCTCCAGTTTCCTGTTTTAGATTATCCAAGTAAGCGAACCACTGGGCTTGTAATCGCTTGACATCATCCTGTTCCGCAGATAGCAAGTCTTCTCCAGTCTTGAGCAATAATTTCGTAGTATTCATCCATGCTCCAGCTTTGTTTCTTGCATCACCATCAAAATGCCACTCTTGCCCCGACGAACGCTCTGCTGCGAGTAACCATGACCAAGCAGCTGCCGCTTCAGAAATTGACGAATGTCGAGAGGTAGCGCGCCGTTCAGCCTTACCTAAACCTTCCAGAAGACCAATTCGAATTAAATCTACAATATGTCCGCAAGCACCGCTTAACTCACCTGTTTTAGTTGGGATTAAGGCAGATAATCTGGCCTTCTCCCTAGCACTGTCAAGACTTTTTAGGAATTTTCCAAACGGTTTAGGTTTGTTGTATTGTTTCTCCCAAATTTCTTCCGCTTCATCTCCACTAATGCCGATTTCAGCCAGCGCTTGTAAACCGTAATCTTCCCATAAGACGCCCAGTATGTCTCCACAACTTGCACCTTCAATAATTTCTAATGCGGGACTTTTCCTTTCTGAGGTTTCGCCGCGCGTATTGATTATTAGTCCAACATCATCTTCAAAGCCCGCGTTGTAGCAAGCCAGTAGGATATGGGCGGCCAATTCTTTTTCGTCATTTGACCCAGCAACATCAACGAGAGCATCCCTTACTTCTTCGAACGATTGACATTCAAACCATTTAGAATTGACAATTAATCCATCTTCAACCGAATCCAATACCGATCGCCTGATCGCTTGTGCTACAACAGCTTCGTTCATCACCAAACCTTGCCAAGCGTCGAGGATTTTTTCGACGCCACTGATGGATTCTTGTGTTAAAGCCCTTTTTTCAGGCCAGCCGACTGGTAACCATTTGGCCTTTATATCGACAATAGACGGCAAAAATGGTGGCAGCATAGACAGGGCTAGGTGTTGTATGAATGAAGTGTCCTTTTTGTCGCCAGATGCTAATTCGTCAAAGCCAATGTAAAGCGACGTTCCTTGTTTAAAGGAAAAGACAATACAGCCATTAGGTAGTTCACCATCATCAAGATTTTCAATATCAATACTGTTGGTATACCAAATTTTCTTGTCACCTTGAACTTGCTTCTGAAAATCAAAGCGCGAGCGTTCGATGACGTCTTCGATCCATTCATTTGGCGGCGATGGATCTGGCCCAGTGCATACAAAGCCACCTTTCCATGAGAAGAAATACATTCCTCTTTTGGCGTGCTCTTCCCACGGTAGCATTCGCAGTGTAACGTTAGAGTAGTTCTGTAGGCCTGCGAGATATCCTTGTTTTCCGTCTCCCCTTCGAACGAAAGAGGCAGAGCCAAATGAAGCAGATGAAAATTTCCCGACCGTAGTAAATTCTTCATCATGACAGGCATGCAGTGACCCAGCGAATGCTTTTGCTACAGGGTCGCCACGTTTAGCCATCATTCGTTTTGATAGCCATTTAGTATCATATTTTTTGCTAATAATCTTGTCCAATTCCTTGAGTGTTTTGGTAACCGGATCGGTTCTACCCCAGCGCATTTTTCCCTTCCATAACATCTCTGGTAAATGCGCATTTGGGTTTTCTAATAATTTAGATAAATCCTTTTTCAATTTCTTTGCAGTCGCCTCATTAGCGTGTTTAGTGCCTCTAAGTCTTACCTTCTGCCTTTTTTGCCCGGGAAACTCAACTTGTGCTGGTCGTGCCATAGTTTCCCCTCAATCCACCCAATCAAAGGTATGGTTTGAGTTCTTCGTGAGCCTGACCAAATCATGAAACACATTCATGATGCAGTTTATTGTCCCCTTAACATGGCTGAAGTCATTCTCCTTGGGATCGCTCAAGATGGCGGAAGACCCCAAGCAGGCTGCAGTAGAGGTTGCTGCATTGGATTGTCTCCATCCGAGCATAGTTATCCAACATCATTAGGGATAATAGATGGTGACAGACTTCACGTAATCGACGTGACTAGACAACTTTCAAACCAGCTCCAATTCTTAGAAAATCGACTTCCAACCGATGTATGGCTTACCCATGCCCATTTTGGCCACGTTGATGGGCTAGGGTTATTTGGGCGCGAAACAATAAATGCTAGAGGGATAAACCTTCATGCTTCAGCTAGAATGATGAACCTTATCATGCAAACACCCCAATGGAAACTAATGGTTGACCAAGGGGTATTTCATCTCATGGAAATAGCAGATAATCAAACTCAAACCAATAATGAATTCACTATGACCCCCCTGTTAGTCCCCCATCGCGCTGAACTATCCGATATGCATGCCTTCATATTGCGCAGCGTAAACAAATCAATACTATATTTGCCAGATCATGATACTTGGGAAGAGACCTTAGCGATGTACAATGCCGACAATATTCGTCAATGGTTCACTAATCTACAAATCGATGTTGCATTAATTGACGGAACCTTTTGGTCAAGTGATGAACTAGAAGGTCGGGCGCAAAATAAAGTACCTCATCCACCAATTAAACAAACTCTAGACATGTTAGGTTACAAACAACACGGCGACCCAGATATCATCTTTTTCCATCTAAATCACACCAATCCAGTATATGATGAATGGAGTGAAGAACATACTCAAGTGCTTGAAATGGGCTGGAAAGTTGCAAAACAAGGGATGAAAATTTCGTTGTGATGCATTCAAACCATAGTTATACTATAATCGAGCGTAATTAATTCCCATAAGTAAGATACATCTTCTCCGTCATCGCTGGTTTCTCTAAAGGGATCAATACAATCGCCTTTGTTAACATCAACAGAGATTTGAAGTGAATGATCACCAAATCCTAGATAATCCGGATTTTCCAACATGTCAATAATATCTGATTTACTCATGTTTGAGACAGTAGTGTCAAGTACACTGACATTAGCCCACAATAGCTGGAACATCTGTCCAGACATTACTTCTTCAGTAACCTGTAAGTCAGAATACCTCAAATTTCCTGAAACACTATCTTCGGCAGAGCCACAACCAACAGGCGATTGTTCGTCATCAGCATAGGTTAGAGTTGCTCTTACGCCAACGACATTCAACATCGAAAACTCCCCGTCTTCTTCAGGTCCACCAATATTCAACTCTATCGTAGTATCTTCGCCATCTAGAATATATTCACTATCCGATGCAATTTCGTAATATGTTAGGTTACCAGTTACTTCATAATCTCCAATTCTGTTAGCACTACTTTCTTCACTCGGTGCAGCGACTAGATAAGATGTTTCTATTGCCACTACAAAAGTCAAAAGTATTGCCGCACCGATCGCTGAAATTTGGCGCGTCGGCATTTTGTAGCGGCCAAATGGATTTGATTTCTCATCGGTTTTTTCGTACTTCGAACAATATACAAAATGTACGGCAAATGCAGCTCCTATTGCCGGAACAGTCGGAAACACTCCTCCGGGCCAGTCCCTGTCGGCGGACAATATTAACGCAATAGTCCATATTAATACTCCCAGTAGTGCCGCGACCATCATCGAGATGGAATGCTTTGAATCAGGTTCATACCCCATCATTCTTATTAGAATAAGCGGTATGAAAATACCGCCTAAACCGTATACAGCAAACACTACTAAGATAAATACCGAGTCACCAAACCCAGTAAATAGTTGACCCACCAACGAGATAACTGTAGCTAGCGCAGCGATTGCCAATGTAACCTTCTTGGTTTTGCCATGGTCTTGATTCCATTCCGGTTTAATGTCATCAGTTATGGCGGCGGTACAGGCTAAAACCTGACTATCAGCCGTGGACATCGTGGCCGCAAAAATCGAGGCTAAGATTACACCACCTAAAATTGGGTTAAGACTTTGAGCAAGCTCCGGCAACCCTGTTTGAGCATCTTCTGGCGCAATCACTCCATCGAATATAGCTCGACAGGCTAAACCAATTACAAACATGAGGGCAATAAATGGTGTTTGCCAAACGAAAAACCACACCATTGCTTGTTTTCTATCAGAATCATCCTTCAGTGTCATTACGCGCGAAACAACCTGCGGTTGTCCAGCAACACCAAGTCCGCCGAGGAAGAACGCTACGACCCATAATGTGGCTCCAAAAGCAAGGCCGGATGGATAAATGTTAACTAAATTGGAATCGATGACAGTTAGTCTATCATGAAGCCCCCCCAATCCCCCAACCTTGCCAATCGCAACAAGACACAAAATCGTCGAGCCAACAATCATTACCGTAGATTGAGCAGCATCTGTCCAAATCGATGCACGGATTCCACCGGCGTAACAATAGGCAACAACCAACACAAAACCGATGAAAATACCAACAACTTCGGACCAATTAAGCATAGATTTCAATGCCACACCGCCAGCAGTAAGTTGTGCAGCAGCGTAAAATGATAAGAAAAATACCGACAGTACTGCGGCAAATTTCGCTTCTGGTGCGCCGCTTTTACTAGATACCAAGGAAGACAGAGACCTTAAATTTCTCTTATTTCCCTCTTTTTGGATATATTTGTATAGCCAAATCCAAGCTACTAACTGTCCGATT
>CAYPPO010000009.1:0-6664 GCA_964412625.1 uncultured Candidatus Poseidoniales archaeon | reverse complement strand
TCCCTCTTTTTGGATATATTTGTATAGCCAAATCCAAGCTACTAACTGTCCGATTGTTGACACCAGAGCAATCCAAATCGCCGAGTAACCTTGCAAAAAGATGAACCCAATGAAGCCAATGAACATATATCCTGAATTCCATGTACTCACAGCAGATAACGCGGCCAATGCTGGGTGCATGCCTCTTCCAGCAACTAAATAATCATCAGTGGTATCTTGTTTAACCCACATAGAGGCAATTCCGACGCCGGCAAAAATACCCATGAATAATAGGAACGAGAATAGAATTAACAATTCTTCAGAGATCCAACCGAACAAAATCACCCCTCCTTAAACCACCGAACTAATGCCTTCTCTTCAACATCACTCGTCGATGCAGGGAATACCAGGCAATTCATTCGCCCACCTTTTTCCTGTGCGAGAGAGCCTACGGTAGTAGCGATAATAGATTGTTGATCTGTGCCCATATCGCTACATAGTACCACTTTGATGGCCGAAATTTCAGAACAAATATCAACGACAGATTCTTTCTTCAAACGTTCAAATGCAGTTTCTGTAGGCATATATTCGGAGTCATCGCTCAACTTTTCCGCCATTGCGTTCAAAGATTCGACAGCATCTTTCGGCTGCATCGGCAATTGCAACCCAGTTCCTGCACCAGTTGGATCTAAGTCGAGCAGGGCAAGGGTGTGCAAACCCATCACACGATTAACCGCAATCACCTCAAGTGGCGATGTGGCAATCCAACCGGAGTATGGGTATGTTAGTGTCGTTTGTCTACCGAATTTGTAGTTGGAAAGCCCTATTGCCCCAGTTACTAAGTTAGTAATTGAAATTCCGTGAACTACTTCACAACTAATCCCCATTTCACTAGCCTGTAATTGCAAATCAACATGGGTTGTGGCTTGTAATGGGTCCCCAACAACCAGCACTGCAACAACGTGATCCTTGGCAAGACTCAAGATTTCCTTAGGATTTTCAACTTCGGGGCGCATGATTTTTTCTATCGGCCCGATAATTTGTTCTAACGCCGCTAATTCATCATCTGGCCACAGTGCAGTATAGGCTTCATAACGACGGAAATCAGCAGATTTGGCAGCTGAAATTGCTTCTTTAGTCATCGCTGCAATCGTCCCGGGACCCATGCCAATCAATATCAACCCAGATTGTTTTTGATTCACATTTCCTTCCGCCATGCTCAAACCTCAGTGGTGCTTGGACAGGGCGAAGCGTATGCGTCATTTGATAGTGCCGAGTGTTGCGACCCAACATTGGTTGGACGAGATCAAATCTCGCGACTGGTTAGAATTGGGTATCGGTGTGCTGACTATGGAAAATGGAATGAAAGCAATTCCACTCAATAATATGGCTCCAGTATCAACCGACCAAATTTGGCAAAGCCTAGCACACATTGAGATTGTTAGGGATCAAGAATCGGTTAAACATTGGACTGATTTGTTAGATAGAGATTTGTACCAATCACTCAAGGATTACTGGCCGAGAGCATATGAGGTCGTCGGGGATATTATAATACTAAAATTAGAGCCAGAAGTTTATCCTCATAGAGATGAGATTGGTAAAGCAATGTTAGAAAGAATTCCGAATGTCCGATTAGTATGCGCGGATAACGGGGTACAGGGGGAATTCCGCGTTCGAAACCTTTTGCCGATAATTAGCAGAGATGGGAGTACTGAAACCCTTACTAGAATTAGAGAAAACGGACATAATATTTTGGTAGATCCAACAAAATCTTACTTTTCATCCAGGTTGTCAACAGAACGTCTTGGGAACTTGAATTCAGCGAAAACTCTCGCACATCAACTTAACAGGAGTTTGACTATTTGCGATCCGTATGCTGGCGTTGGACCATCATTTGCGAACTTAATCAGCGAGGAAAACTTGGTCGCCAAGGTTCTAGCGGGAGACTTAAACCCACAAGCGGTAGGTTTACTGGAACGAAATATTGAACATTATATCAAAAAAAGCCCCGGGGACATCAGTTGTGTTGTTCTTTGCCAAGATGCAAGGCTGTGGCAGAACTCTCCGAACTATCAAAAATCCGTAGACTTGCTTTTGGTCAACCTTCCCCATTCAACAGTGGAACATTTGGCGGAACTGTTTCCGTTGATGAGGCGAGAAACCGTTACTTTGATTCGAGGTTGGGCGATTATTGGCCGAGACGAGATGTCAACGATCGAAACAAAATTGTCTAATTTATTCTCACTCCATGGAGCAACTGATTTGCAATTAACCTGTCACGAGATCAAAGGATTCTCAGCTTCAAAAGTATTTATTCGGATAGAATCTTGGCAAACCTTTGTTTGAAGCGTGTATTTGATGAATAACCGATGACTCGGATATACTATGGGGACAGTAGTAAAGTGCGTTTGTGGAGTGTCCATTGACATTACCGGCGTCACCCCTCGAAAAAGCGGGACCAAGGTCTGGTGCAGAGTTTGTGGTGCAACAACCATACATCATCACGACAAGTGATGTTCGATTCATTCAAAGACCGTACTATACAGCCTTCTTGTATGGCGGATTTAGTTGATGCAACAGATGAGCGCGGTATGACAATCTCACCGGTGCTGCCTGATGGGTGCAAGAATTTTCTAATTGATATTGATGGAACAATCTGCGAGGATATTCCAAATGAAGAGCCAGAACGGATGGTAACAGCAGAATGCTTTGAGGGAGTAGTTGAGCAAATTAACAAATGGTATCAAGAGGGTCATCAGATTTGCTTTTTTACCGCTAGGGCGGAAGAGCATCGAGAGGTTACCGAAGAATGGCTTGCAAGGCACGGTTTCAAATGGCATTCTTGCCTATTTGGCAAGCCAAGAGGGGGCAACTATCATTGGATAGACAACCATATTGTAAGGGCGACGAGATTTAACTCTAAAATGACTGAATTCGTCAAAAAGATGGTCGAGGTCGAGGTTTTTGATGACTGAACATCTCTTCATATCACTAGTAAACTAGATTGCAACACTTCCTCGATTGCGTAAATCAATCGCTTAATGAATGACGGCATGTAGGGATAGGCGGGCGTATCGGTGACAATCAGCAAGTATGGAGACAAGAAAGTCACTGATTTATCTGATTGGGGACGGCCAATAGCCCGTATCATTGCAAATTTTCTCAAAGACAAACCAGTATCGGTCATTCAGGTTACGAATCTACATCTTGTTCTCACTATTTACTGTTCTTGGTTAATTTTAGAGGGCTCAATGGTAACTGCATGTGCGCTTCTTGTTGTGAAAGGGGTAATCGATGCGGTGGATGGAGAGTTGGCTCGTATTCGCGATAAGCCATCGCATGTTGGGAGATATTGGGACACCATTGCCGATTCGATAGGGCTGTTTGCAGTCATGTGCAGTTTTGCAGTAGTATTGCAGTGGACTCCATATGTAACTGGGTTAATTATTTTAGCAATCTTGTTCCAATATTCATTATTCAATTATTATTCAATAGCAATGCGATCACTCAGTTTAGGGGATACTACAAGCCGACTTGATGAAAGGACAAAACCTACAGCATACCCTTGGGAGAAGCAATCAACAGTCAATTTTTTTCACCGGATATATTTACTATCCTTCAGTTGGCAAGATCGCATAATAGCTAAGCTGTCTGGAAAGGGCTCCGAGAGTTTAATGTTTGAATTCACCTTGTCATCACTGCTTGGTTTCGGGTTTCAATCACTCATTTTGTTAATACTGGCACTAACTGAACAACTCGATCATCTTCCCGAATTGGTGTTATTGTTCAATTCGGCTGTAATGGGGGCAGTATTGCTACGCAGCCGTATATGAGGGCAGTCTTGAGCAATATTCGAATACTTGACCCGATAGCAGGGCGTATTATACCATCACTAATCTTCTAAGCTGGTGTACAGTGGAGGGTAGAGGTATTGTGAATTTATGTCTTCATCCATCTGGACCACATACACTCCGGAAACCATTTCTGAGATGAACAAGAATCCTCTCGGGTCATATTGTAGCCCCCAGTCAAATGGTATCATACAAGAAGCCCAACAATCTGCCATATCGTATTCAAGGGTTGCCTTAGGGTCGTCAATCCATGTTGGCCCTGCTGGCAGATAATACCCCATAGTCACCGTTTCAGCCATCTGCTCGATTGCAGGGAAACCAATTTCTGGGGCTGGGGTTCCATCAACCCATTGGGTTTCGCTCCAGATTTGACTGTGGTCAGTAACCCAATTTCCCGCGTGATAGTGTGTCCAGTAGACATGGCCATTAGTCCCCGTATCGCCATTGTGAGGACTGTAGATGTATCCTCCTGGAATGTAATGATGCTCATGAACGCTACCATCTGGAAGAATACTCGTTCCGGGCAACTTCCACTTACTTAGCAGGAATGGTTTTGCTGGGTCCGTAGTGTCAATGGTCCAAATGTATCCGGTGTGATTAGTGTTGGTTCCATATTCGGGAGCAATCAATGTCAAGTGTCTCCAGTTAACACCATAAACAGGGTCATCAGGGCCGGTTCCACACTCATCAGGCCAGGTATTCGTTGGATCGGTTTCTGCCGCACCGTTACACAACAAGTGATCGTATGGTACCGCATAGTGAATCCAACCATTTCCATTGAGCGCTCCACTGCTACCACCCCATTCTTCAGGAGTCATGTTGGCATGTCCGCCGCCGTCAGGACCATACCATCCGTCATCTGCACTAGGGCAACCCAACCATCGTCCAACCTCATTATTCTGTGGCCAGTTAAGACCTAGAGGATCAGCAACACTAGGCGGTTCTGAGACGTCCACGATTCGCAGACCCGCATCCCAGTATGAAATGTAGAGTAAGGCTTGACCAGTAATTGGATGAATATGGAATACATTGTCGTGATTGAATAGTGAACCACCACAAGTGGTTTCTGGCTCAGGAGTATAGCCTCCCCAACGGATGATTTCGCGACTAACATTTTGGTCCTCATCATTAACATCAGGCCGCCACGATTCAAAGCCTAACGGAACATAGAAAATTTGTGTGCCTTTGTAAAATACCCCAGATTCACCCTCAACCATCTCTGGATATGGGTCAGCACCGTAGAGGAATAAGTGACACTCTTCTTGAGCGTAAATTACTGGAGCGTTCTCCCAGTCACAATCAACGTGTAAGTCTTGATTATGGAATCCCGCTGGAGGGTTATTCCACTCCGCCACCTTGATAGGTTCATTTTTATTTGAGACGTCGATAACATCTAGCCGGTTTGCACCACTATTTGCATCGTCGTCTTGGGGGATTGGGTCTAAGTCGCTGTTAGTCAATTCGTGATTAACTAATACCCAGTTATTGTCAGGGGTAACTTTGATGTCGATCATTCTGCCTACTTCAGCGTAGTATGTCGACAACAAAACGATATTATTTGGCTCAGAAATGTCCAAGATTTCAAACTGGTTGTAGGATGAAACATAAGCATAACAGCCTCCTGTACCATCAGGATGCTTAACACAATCCTCCATAAAATTCCCTTCTATCGAAATTTCCGACGAGTCTCCAGGGGTCGGTGCGACGTTCTTGAATTCAGGGTAGCATGGCCGGCCTGCAACATTGTCTAATTCCGCTGGCGGCGCAACATTACCATCACAATTTAGGTTGTGATAGTCAATTAATTGCATATTATTTGTTGCTAGTCGGTGCGCCATCAAATCGGTGTGGCTGTGATTTTCATCTTCTATTTCCACTACTGGATCTATCCAATCCATTGATTTAATATCGGAACTATTCTCTTCATCTGAGTCTAAGCTTAAGTAAGCAACTGCAGATATTACGCTGACAGTCAACAAACTGACCAACGCAATCACAATTATTTTATCCGCTGCCCCAACATCATCTTGAAGTTGCCTTCGAAGCATGTCGCTCGCTATTATCTGTTCTATTTCAATTAACGGGTAAAACATTTAAAAAATTTGATTTGTTTTATTTAGGCACATGTATTGGATTAGTCCATGAGACCCAACCACGGAGTTGTTGGATTGTTGTTAATCGCCTTAATCCTCATTCCCGGTATTGCGCAAGGACATTCGGCTAGTACCTTCAACGTGATAATCAAACAAAATGACCTTCAGCCAACCGCTACACAAATTGAATATAATGATTCCATTATGTGGTATAATGCCGATTCAAGGGAGAATGTAACCCACAGAATTGTCTACGATGCAGATGGCGATGGCCTTTACAATGGGTCTGAGGATTGGGATTCAGGGGCGATTTACCAAGATTGCCCTCCTCCATCCAATAATACATCTTCTGATTGTCAAGAATCGTTTACAGTTTGGTTTAACGGAACTTGGGGCGTCGGCGAGTATAATTATCAGTCTATTTCATCTAATGGCGATATACAGAATGGGACAATTGTAGTAATCGAGCACATAGAAGAAAACACCGGCCCTGCGGTTGGCAGCACGTTCGGCTCATTCGATGAGGGCGATTCAGAAACGCCGGAGACAAGTTCTAACGAGGATAATAGGAAGCAAATATTCTTGTTTATCGGGGCCATTTCCGCAATTGGCTCAATAGCATTAATTGTACTACTAATCAAGCGTTAAATCTCTAATTTTGTGTCTAATTTTGCATTAAATTAGATGCAAATAAGTCGCTTATGGTGAACAATTGAAATATCCCGCACAGAAACTAGCTGA
>CAYPPO010000008.1:0-54637 GCA_964412625.1 uncultured Candidatus Poseidoniales archaeon | reverse complement strand
TGAGAATTGATGGCCCTTCTGCTGGATCTTGATACATGAAATTGTTATGCATCAAACGACCCGCCAATGCTGGATTGGTTAATGCCTCTTTAAACAATACTTGCTCCGCTTCGGCTTCAGGAACCATACCCTTGGAAGCATATGCAACACCTCGTGCATAGTGCTGAGTAGCAATAGTTGCGGGGAATACATCTCTGTCACTGTACATTGGTTCAGCCAAGATTTCGTCCCACTTGCCAAATCTAATCATAACGTGCCAAGGCATTGTAACATATGATTCGAGGAAAATTGCGCCCATTGGGATAATACCTGCTAGCATAAACTGTGCACCGTGGTTCTCGTCACCTGCTGGCAAGGTGTCGACAGCTTTTCTTGCATACTTCATTGCAGTCTCATATTGCCCTTCAAACATCGCACACCAGACAACAAAGTGATGATTGTGCATGCGGTAGAATTTGTAAAATTGCGATTCATTACCAGTGAGTTCAACATAATGATCGTCAGCCTCAACCGCAGCAATATTACAGTCCATTGCTTCCTTCCACTGGCCGACCCATGCATCGATGTGTGATGGCATGTGAACCAAGTGACCACAGCCTGGCATCAGGGTTCGAAGCACATCAGCTGCGGGGAGTGCTCGCTCTGGATATGGCGATAGTTCAAGAGCGTGACAGTATAGATGGCATAGTGCTGGGTGCTCCTTCGCTCCCGCCACATTTTCAAATGCGTCTTCCATGATTTTAATCAGCATCAATGTGCTATCATCAACAGGGGTTATTTCCCCAGTTGAAGCGTCTTTGTTCCACAGTGTCCATGGATTTAGATTCATCAGTGCCTCAACATATATCGCAGTAACATCGAGGTCCCCGCGATACTTTTGGTACAGAGGAGCCATCGCATCCGCAAATGCTTGATTGAGTTCTGGTGAGTTGCCCATGTTTAGAGCCGCAGGGTTTGCGTTGTCTCGGGCTTCCTTGGTGTGCCTCTTTGAGAGAGCCATAATCAAGTCTTGCTCCAATTCATTGCAATGATCTTTCAGTGATACAGCCTGCGCAATCGCATCATAACCCGGACCTAGTCCGGCTGACCAGTTGTAGCTTGAGGAGAGG
The DNA here is from genome assembly GCA_964412625.1 of uncultured Candidatus Poseidoniales archaeon. Taxonomy (GTDB): domain Archaea; phylum Thermoplasmatota; class Poseidoniia; order Poseidoniales; family Poseidoniaceae; genus MGIIa-L1. The sequence continues at coordinate 53,528 of CAYPPO010000008.1, read as the reverse complement.
CAATATGCTATTCCCCACCAGGCCATGGCACAGTTAGGGTCTAATTCTGCACACTTAGTAAAGCAGGCAATGGCTTGTTCATGATTGTAATTCAACATGTGGCCAAAGGCTTCAACATACATTTTGCGGGCTTCATCGTTGGAGCATGTTATTTTTTCAGCGAATGCATAATTCGCCGGGACTCCAAAATCATAATCTGTAGGTGCTAACGACATAGTTACCCGTTATCGGCCTTTTACTTAAGTTGAACGCCTATTAAAAGTAAACATTATCCGGAAAAGGGATATGATTTGCCATATTTTGCCGATTATCGGTAAATAATTCGTGCGTAGTGGAATAACTTCCGCAGTAAAGATGATGTTGTGCTTTCACGATTTCATCCATTTTACTTAATTACGGTAATTTACATTGTGATTTCTTCAGACGATATAGCGCAATTTGGATACTAGAAATTGATAGGAAAGAGTATTTGTCAACCATAATCGAACAACTGTTTTACAAGTGATACTGGTTAACATGAATTGATAGGATGACTTTTGACTCTGACTATGAGCCGTGGTTCGAGCCGCCTGGTTGGATAATTGGACCAATTTGGTTAGTCTTGTATACAATGTTAGCGATCAGTTTCACTATGATGCTAGCAAAGCGAGAAGCAATTCCCAACAGTAATTTAGTCATCGGATTGTTTGTCATTCAAATGATTGCTAACCTGATGTGGCCTAATGTGTTCAATTCGGCAGAATATCTTGCCTCATTCTTACTGATTGTAGTTATGGCTGTATTCACCGCAATATATGCCTACATGATTTACGATCATGCTAAAGAAGCCTCAATGTTGGTTTGGCCATACATAGTGTGGGTCAGCTTTGCTGGGTTGATAAATATCGCTTACTACCTCAACGCTAGGTAACTGTAATTTCCCAAATGTAATGGCAGGGCTATCTTCTGCTACGACCTCTAGAGCGATTACCACGATTATTCCTTCGCCCTCGGGATGGTTGGGTGGTTTTTTCTGGTTTTGCCTTTTTCCCCCTGTTTGGTCTTATGTGAGTATTGCGAGGTTTCTTTTTGTTATAATTCCGTTTTGGTTTTTCGTGGGTTCTTGACTGTTGGTTTCGGTTTGAGTTATTTGCTCGTCCTTGGGAACGATTTCGCTTTCCATAATGGCCACGGTTAGATTCGTTGCGATTTCTGCTACCAAAACTCCTCCGTCTACTTGCTCCGATGAACTCTACCTCAAATTCAGGTAAATCTGAAAATTGAGGAGGAGTAAACTCAACGTTTATGCCTACCTCACGTTGGATTTTACTCACTGTTTTCCTTTGTGGTTTTTGGATAAGTGAAATCACGATTCCTGTTGAACCACCTCTTGCTGTCCTACCGCTTCGATGTTTGTACGCCTTCCCATTTTCGGGTGGGTCGTAATGAATTACGCAATTAACGCCCTCAACATCAATACCACGGGCTGCGACATCTGTAGCAATTAGAGCCATGCACTCACCATGTTGAAATCTAGCCATCGCTCTGTCGCGCTGCTTTTGCGACAGCCCCCCGTGGAGGGTTTGGGCTGCCAAACCATCATGAGTTAAATCGTCACCGACTCGGTCTGCTCCCGCTCGTGTTCGGCAAAATACGATTGTGCGGCCACATTTCCTAATAATTTCATTTGAAATTATTGATTTCTTGGAATTTGGCATCAACCAAAAATAATGTGTCATACTCTCCATAGACACCTCTTCTGGGCCAACTTCAATAGTTACTGGATTGGTTTGATAATCCCTAACCAATTCAGCAACCTCATGATCAAGAGTAGCACTGAACAAAATTGTCTGCCGATTCTGCTGGCATTCGTCTAAAATTTGACAGACCGGTTGCATAAACCCCATATCAGCCATTCTATCTGCTTCATCGAGAACAACAATATCGACATCTTCGAGAGATATCGAGCCTCTATCAATCAAATCGATTAATCTGCCTGGGCAAGCAACTAGAATGTCTACTCCTCGGTCTAACGCTTTGAATTGTTTTGTGTATGATACTCCGCCGTATACTGCGTACGTGTATAATCCAACCTCTCGGGAAAGAGGGTCTAGCACCTTGAATATCTGTTCAGCTAACTCTCTTGTTGGCGTTAAGATTAGCGAGGTAGGAAAGCCCGGCTCTGCCTGCTTAGTACGCTCGATTAATGGTAATCCAAAAGCGAGAGTTTTGCCTGAGCCTGTCGGTGCTCTACAACATAAATCATGGCCTAACATTCCATCAGGTATTGATTCAGTTTGAACCTCGAAAGGTTCCTTGATGCCCTGTGCATAAAGTGCTTCTACCAACCTTCTGGAGACTCCGAGATCTGAAAAAGACACCATATCCAACAAACTAAGCCGCCTTGCAGCCCTATTTGATACCCCCAGTAGGTATTTGGATTAATTTGGCTAACTGTGTGTTAATGAGTGCTAGCCGTCAGTCGATAGAAACTAGCATCGCAACAGCATTCCCGCCACCTAAACACAGGGTAACAATGCCAGATTTAGCTTCGGTTCTGCGCATGACACCGAGCATTGTTATCAAGCATCTTGTTCCGCTACTGCCAAGTGGATGACCCAACGATACGGCGCCACCATGCAGATTGAGTCTGTCATGTGGAATTCCGACCTCTTTTGCTATGGCACATGATGCTGCGGCAAATGCCTCATTGTGTTCGTAAATATCAACATCCAAAACCTTCAATGAGTTGCGTTCCAGCAAAGTATTGATTGCCGGTATTGGCGCGCTCATGACCCTGTGTGGCTCTACGCCGCTGGTACAGTAATCATCAATATAAGCGATTATTTCCCATCCATTTTGTTTGGCAGTAGATTCATCAGCCAGTAAAACGGCGCTAGCACCATCATTCAGAGTGCTGGCATTTCCTGCTGTCACTTGTCCTGATTTATTGAACACTGGTCTAAGTTTAGCGAGGGTTTCTACGTTTGATTCGGCTTTAATGCCCTCATCTTTGGCGAATAAGACATCATCTCCACGTCTCTGGGGCACGCTAACTGCAAATGTTTCCCAATCAAACCATCCTTGTTCCCACGCATTGGCCGCTCTTTGATGACTACGAACGGCAAAGTCATCCGAAGCAGTTCTGGTTATGCCTGACTCATCAGCGATTGTTTCACCGGTATTGCCCATGTGGATGTCATTGTAAACATCCCAAAGGCCGTCATGAATCATCGAATCTATAAGTTTTGAATCGCCCATTTTCTTACCCTTCCGCTGACCTGATAACAACTGTGGGGCATTTGACATACTCTCCATTCCACCGGCGATGACTACCTTGGCCTTACCAGCAGTTATGCTGCTTGCTCCAATCATTGCTGCTTCCAAGGAACTACCACAGACTTTGTTGATAGTTGTAGCCCCAGTGGATACCGGCAATCCTGCACCAAGAGCCACTTGCCTTGCTGGATTTTGTCCACAGCCTGCTTGTAATACTTGACCAAACAAGACATCGTCAATTATTCCAGATGACTTGTCGATTCCAACTCTATTACACAATTCTTTCACTGTTACAACGCCAAGTTGAACCGCTGTCATCGATGATAATGTGCCCAAGAAACTGCCAATTGGAGTCCTAGCTACTCCACAGATTACCACTCTGGGCTGGCTCATAGTTAGTCCAATGAGAACCAAGACTTCAATATGCCCATCAAAGATTGCGGTTCAATCTTGAGAAGATTTGATGAAAGAAGAGTCTTGGGATGGACATGGCGAAGTTCAAGACCGAATTTGAAACCGATCGAAATGCAAACCAAATGAGGCATGTTGAAGTTGAGATAGATTTTACTTCAAATGCCTTGGCGTCTATCCTTTACCGACAAGGTGATACAGTTGTTTTAGCCTGTTGCACCAAAGAAGCAAGACTACCAGGATGGTTTCCAAGAGATTCTACTAAAGGTTGGGTACATGCGGAGTATTCACTTTTACCCGGCTCGACCGATTCGAGATTTAGACGAGAAAGGCGCGGTGCTAAAGGCAGGACTCAAGAGATTGAACGCTTGATTGCTCGATCGCTTCGTGCCGCAGTAGATTTAGAACAATTAGGGCCGATCGCACTCAATATTGATTGTGATATCCTAAATGCCGACGGAGGCACAAGATGTGCGTCTATTACCGCCGCAAATTTGGCTCTCAGATTGGCAGTTAGAAGATTGATTGCTGACGGACAATGTCTACCACTCGAGCACAGACCGACAGATGAAGAACGTAAGTCTGGTTGGAGTGCCCCTAAACTAACTGATGCTGAAAAAACAGCTCATGAAAATAATGTCATCCCTCATGACCTTGCAGCAATTTCCGTCGGTCTAATCGAAGGTGACGTCTATCTAGATCTCGATTATGTGCTAGACTCAAATGCCGATGTGGATATGAATGTAGTTAAGACAAGCGATGGTAAATATGTAGAATTACAGGGCACAGGTGAAGAATCAACTTTTTCTGGCGAAGAGTTGTTTGCGTTGATTGCCCAGGCTGATGCCGGTCTAGATGCTTTATTTGAAGTTCAAGCAGCAATTTTGGATGGTATTAACTAGTCTTAGTTTCATTGGAAGAATTGAAATGCCAAATCATATCGCAGGTACTTGCGGGTAGGTAGCTTAGTTGGGAGAGCGCAGCACTGAAGATGCTGAGGTCGCCGGTTCAAGTCCGGCCCTACCCACCACTCCAACCAAAAAATTTAGCGTAGAAAATTGTTGTAAAATATAATCAATGCATTAATTTGGTAGTTTTGTCTATGAGTGTCATGGGCGAAGAACTTGAGCAGGTTGACGAGCCCATCGAGGAGTCTGATGTCGAGGAAAAAGCGAGGGACAAAATCGCTAAAGAACTCGAACAAATAAGGCGTAGAAAGACAAAGACAAGCAAGCGAAGATTCCTGACTAATAAAGAGGATTACGTGTTATTTGCGGGTATTGGTTATGGCATTCTGTTTGCAATTTTGTTAGTCGGTATGTCTAGTGGGATTTTCGGCTCCTCTACAACACTGGACCACAAAGCATCACAAACGTTTCTTGATACTGGAGAAGAATGTTTGAATATTGAAGATGAGCCATGGATACTTATTTTCCCAGAAAATGACGCTGAATACTTGGATTTGTCCGCCAGAAACCTACCAACTGGCTATTCGCTGATGAACTACACAATCATGGAGTATGTTGGTGAGTCATGGAGCGATGTTGTCTCAGAAGAAGTCATTGCTCAGGTATCTGGAGCCAAATCATCGATGAAAGCACCGTTTGATGAATTAGATGTCGGAGAATATCGGATACAATTCACGGTGGAAGTTTATAATCAAAGCACAGATTTGGTGAATGCTTCGATCGTCGATGGCGGAGAAATGCTTAGTAAAAACATAGATTTTGAATTAGAGATAAACAGTGGTGGATTCTTCTCATTCCTACCATTTGTTGACTCCGACTCTCATCGTGAGGTCAGGATTACCGAACCAGGACCAAGAACCTGTTGGACAACAAAAGACCTTGGTGATTGGGGCTACTTGTTGATGGCTGCAGAGTTAGGTGGCGGTCGTGAGACTGCCATGTTAACAGGCGGTACTGCCGGCATTCCTGCATGGTGGATGGCTTTTATTTCGTTGTCCTTATCAGCAGTTACCCTACTAATCATCTATCCTGTCATGTACAAGATTTATCATCAAGACACGGATGATATTCTCTCAAGAAATCACATCGCTAGAGTAGTGGAAGACATTCTTGGTAAGACTTCTAAGCGTTTGCATATAGATATTGACTGGGAGTTGTACAAACTTGAATCTCGTGAATTATCTATTGACATAATGGTGCCTTACAAAAATACCGATGGAACCTTATCTGACAGTAAAGATATCAGGGCTGAAATACTCAGAGAAATCCTTGAGGAATTTGCTATTTTCCGTGTCTTCAAACCTGTTCAACTAACTGTGAAAACGATTGGCGTAAATCAGGCGATAGATTTTGAGAGCGGAGTTGGAATTGGTGCTGGTGCAGAAGGTGCAAATGTTGAGGAAGACCAAGACTATGCTAGTTTCTTCTCCGAATTACACACCCTCTCGAGAGTTGAGGATGAGGTAAGAGATAGTCTCGACTTATTCTTCGCTAGACGTAGTGATGTCAAGATGGAAGGTGCTGTTGTTACTAGCGATGATCGAGTCATATTTGTTTCAGTCATTTACAAACCAACTCAACGATTCGCATTCTTCAGGTTCAAGAAAACTACTGATGAGGTTGAAGTAGAACTGTACCGCTACATATCTGAGCGCAACGAGGACTTGCTCGGTAGTCAAGAATTAATCGTGAAAGCGCGTAATCAAGTTTCTACCTTGGCAGATCGTTCCGGTGCCGGTAGAGTAGAGAGTGCCAACAAGGATAAGAATGACGACAGGATTGTTGCAGTTGCTAAACAAGATGGCCTCGGCGGTAGAATGTTACAAACCAACTTCATCGGAAACACGTTGTCTACAGTCGAATATATGGCCAATGAAAAGCGGGAAATGATCAACAAATGGGGATTCTGGGGTCTTATCGTATTCGTTTGGATTCCGTTTATGGCCTCAGGCGTACTGGTCGGTGCAATGTTGGGGTTGTTATCGAGAATGCAGTTTACGAGGGTTCTAGCTGCGACATTTATTGGCGGTGCTGCTGCTTCCATTACTTGGGCTTACACCGCTGAGGGCATTGTGAAATTTATGCATCAATACAAATTAGAAGCGGTCATTCCACTGATGATTATCGTATTTGTTGGAGCCGCATTCCTGCACATACGCTCGACTAAAGTGCGTCGACAGACTGAATTATTCGAAGACACCATGCTAGACAATTTCCATGCTGACGTAATAGCAAAGTATGGTGAACACTGATTGGGTGATTCCCTTGGACTACCTTAACCGTCTCGATGGGAATGCCAATAGTTGTGGTGACTTGGTGCGCATTGGTATTGTGACTGTTAGCGATCGAGCAAGCAAAGGCGAATACTTAGACGAGGGGGGGCCTGCAATACTGGAATTTTTCAAGGCAGCGATAAATAGCCCTGCCGAAGTATACTATTCTTGTGTTCCAGATGAAATGACGGAAATAAAATCTGAGTTGACGCGTTTTGCAGACGACTTAGGGTGCTCGGTAATAGTAACTACAGGTGGCACTGGGCCCGCAGATAGAGATGTCACTCCCGATGCCACAGTCGATGTATGTGAAAGAATTCTTGATGGCTTTGGAGAGCAGATGCGGGCTATCTCACTGCAATACGTTCCAACCGCAATACTATCGAGGCAAGTGGGTGGCACCAGAGGCAAATGCCTAATCTTCAATCTGCCAGGTCGGCCAAAGGCTATTCGTGAAACGATTGATGAAATTTGGCGTGCTGTCCCGTATTGTGTCGACCTGATTGGTGGGCCATATATCGATATGAATGATGATGTATGCGACGCGTTCAGGCCAAAAGATGCACGGCGCAGGTAGACCTCAAAGTTCATTCATTGACTTGATTTGCAAACACATGGTAAGGATGGAAAATTGCGGTAATTTACTAATCAGCGGGGCCACAATGGTACTGCCAGATATCACTAAAGTCGGAGACTTGAGAATCACTGATGGAGTTATTGCGGAAATCGGTGATACTGGAACATTGGAAAATCATGATAATGAGATGTTTGTCGATGGCACTGGTTTACACCTACTGCCAGGATGTATTGACCCCCAGGTTCACTTCAGAGACCCAGGCCAGCCGGAAAAAGAAGACCTTGGAAGTGGCTCCATTGCTGGCGTTAGTGGCGGTATAACCTCATTTTTAGATATGCCAAACAATGTCCCTTCGATTACAACGCTTGAAGGAATGCAGGGCAAGTTAGACACTGCTGCGGCAAAGTGTGTTAGCAATTACGGATTTTTCATCGGTGCTACTGAAGACAATGTGGAAGATTTACAAGCGGCAGTCGGAACAAAAGAAAATCCAATTGCAATTCCCGGAATTTGTGGCATAAAAATATTCATGGGTATTTCAACCGGCACTCTACTAGTATACAATAAGACCGCGTTGGAAAGAATCTTTAGCGAAACTGCTGGTTTGATTGCTGTTCACGCTGAAGATGAAGATCGGAAGAATGAAAGAAAGAAATTAATCGAAGGCCGAACTGATGTTGCTGCTCATGCATTTTACAGGGATGATATTACAGCACTATTAGCAACTAAACTATCTGTTGAATTGGCCCGTAAAACAGGGCATAGACTACACATTTTACATCTAACCTCAGCAATTGAGGCTGATTATTTGAGTGATATCTGTAACCTACCATCAAAGGCAGAAGGATACCCGATAATCACTACCGAAGTTCTACCACAACACCTCACATTTGACGAGACTGATGTTGATGAACAGGGTGTTCGGTTGCAAATGAACCCCCCAATAAGATACAAACATGACAGAGAAACTCTCTGGCAAAGACTTGTTGATGGAACCATTCAATGTATAGCAACAGACCATGCGCCACATACCTTGGAGGATAAGCTGAAAGGTTTTCCTGACGCACCCAGTGGAATGCCTGGAGTGGAAACCTCTCTACCAGTGATGCTAAACTACGTAAATCAAGGTAGGTGTTCGATAGAAGATGTTGTCCGATGGATGTCAACCAATGTCGCAGACTGCTACCGCATGATTGGCAAAGGCAAACTAGAGATTGGATACGACGGCGATATTGTCCTAGTAGATATGAACCACAGCGCAGTAGTTGAGGATGAAAACTCTTGGGCGCGAGTTGGTTGGAACCCGTTTAGGGGTAGGGAATTAACCGGTTGGCCAGTACTTACGGTTGTTGATGGAATCCCGGTATTTGAAAGATCTGCGGGTACCGGTCAGAAAGGCAGATTACTAGTGGAGCCCGGTGCGGTAGGAAAACCACTGCTGATGGAACCTTGGAAATAGCCCTAAACGGTAAAAAAACTGCGTTTTTTGAAATAATGATAAATACTATCCCATAGATTTTACCTCAAGGAGATTTACTTATGAGCAGTTTAGAGGATACATTTGGAAGTGGCTATCAACAAATCATTATCGGATTTGTTGTCTTTATTTTAGGAGCATTTTGGGGCGGTCTTGAAGCAGATGGAAACATGTCTGCGTCTGACGTTTACTGGCCAGCATTAACCATGTTGGCTGGTGGTATGATTACCCTCCTTGGCATTTCTTTCGGCACTGACCATGAAGATGACAGAACCAATGATTTGATGGATGCCATCAATGACTTAACTGCGCGATTAGACAAATTAGTTGCTGCGACAACCGGAAAGGATTCTGAAGAGTGACTTTACAAGTTGTATAACTCACCATATTTCTTCTCGACGTAATCGATGAAAGGTTGAGGGGTTGGCGGTGCGCCGGTAGCATTTTGTATCAATTCACTAGGAGTCCACTTACTGCCCTGCTGGTGAATCTTGGACCTCAACCAGTCTAGCATTGGTTGCCATTGACCACTTTCAACGATTTTGTCGATATCGCCTATATCGCTTTCCATTGCGGCTAAAAGTTGCGCAGCGTATAAATTACCCAATGTGTAAGTGGGGAAGTAACCAAATGCTGCCATTGACCAATGAATATCTTGTAGACAACCAAGACGGTCCTCTGGAACTTCGATGCCGAACCATTCGCTAAACATTTGATTCCAAGTATTTGGAATGTCTTCTACCGATAGGTTGTCGTTGAATATTTTCTTTTCTAATTCATACCTGAGCATGATGTGTAGATTATACGTGATTTCATCAGCCTCAACTCTAATGAATCCTGGTTCGACGCAATTAGCGATTTTATTCAATTCCTCAGGTGTCCAATCTGGCGATTCTGGGAAATGTTCCTTGAACCATGGCAGAGCAACTTTCCAAAATGCAGGTGTTCGACCGACTTGATTTTCCCAAAATCTACTCTGTGATTCATGCACACCTAATGATACGGCATCTCCTCTTGGAGTGAAGGAATGCTCTGGATCAAGGCCTTGTTCGTACAATGCATGACCTGTTTCATGCATTACAGCATAAAGACACGAAAATGGATCTTGTTCATCAAATCGAGTGGTGAATCTTGTGTCACCAGGCCATAAACCTGCGGAAAATGGATGGGTCGATGCGTCCATTCTTCCTGCCTCAAAATCAAACCCTGTAGCACTAGAAACCAGCCTACAGAATTCTGTTTGAGCGGCAACTGGGAAGACCATGTCAGCGGGAAGTTTAGGGTCGGGATTAGTTTGCTTTGCCTGCATTATTTGTTGTAGTAGTGGTACTAATTTACCTTTAAGTCCGGCAAAAAGTGGATCATAATCGCTCACTTTCATGCCAAACTCATACTCATCTAGTAACACATCATAGCGCGTGGTCTCAACGCCATAATAATCAATTTTTTCGTTTGTCATACTGATTAATTTAGCCAAATGTGGTTTGAATTTAGCAAAGTCGGATTCGGCTCTTGCCTCTTGCCATGCAACCAATGCTTGAGATCTAGCTAGTGCGAATTCAGCAACGAATTTTGAGGGCAATTTGACCGCTTTATCATAGCGCCTCCTCACTTCCCTGACATTTGCTTGTTGGTCTTCAGTGAGCGAACTATCGCTCTCTAGTTGTTCAATCATCTCACAAAATGACTCGTCAATAACTCTTGCATGTTGTTCTTTGGCTAACCAAGACATAATTTCTGACCTAGATTTTGCCCCTTTTGCTGGCATAATCGTTTCTTGGTCCCATCCAAGATGCCCTTGTATAGCGCTTAGCTTGTGAATATCTTTCACCCTTTCAATAAATACCTCATAACTCGCCATAGATGGCTGAATGAACACACCCTCAATAAGGTAACCTATAACAAAAGAATCTCAAATGTAGCACACACATTCAAGACCTTAACCTGTATCAGATTAACCATGGCGAGGAAAAAGCAGGATGGCCCTGATGATACTCGTCCAGAACAGGATGATGATTTGGAGGATATTGTCGATTCTGTTATCGGTATCGGTGACAAAACCACTAATTCAGAAAGCACCGAAAATGATGAAGCATCCATCGAGGAATTGTTAAACACCTCTGCAAAGATGGTGGTCGAGACTTGTATGGATATCAGAAGAGGGGAAAATGTACTTATTGTCTGTGATCCAACCACTGGTGAGATAGGCCAAGCACTTCATGAAGCTACCATCAAAAAATCTGAACGTGTTTTGCTCATTGTAATGCCAAAAGCCAAACATCACGGTGAGGAACCTCCCACCCCTGTAGCAAATTTGATGCGCCAACAACAAGTAGTTTTAGCCCCAACAAAATATTCTCTTACCCACACAAAAGCAGTAAGGCAGGCCCTTAGAGATGGGGCGAGGGTTGCCACTATGCCCGGAATAACCAACGATATGTTCACTCACGGCGGGATGGCTGCAGATTTCAATAAAATCAAGAAACGAATTAGTAATTTAGGCCCGTACTTCAGGAGACGGCGTATTGTTAACGTTAAGTCTAACCAAGGTACAGACATTACCTTTGAAGTCAATTGGCGTGAATGGAAATTAGATGATAATGGGATATGTAACCGTCCAAAAATGCTGACCAATCTCCCCGCCGGAAAGGCCTTCATCATGCCACGGGAAGGCACCATGAATGGGGTGTTGATGATTGATGGTTCATGGGATTCAACATTACTCGATGAACAAATCGAACTACAAATCGAAAATGGCATGGTAGTAGATGTCAAAGGCGGACAAATCGCAGCTAACATTAGACAAGAATTTGGCGAAGTCGCCAAGAAACTTCGCTCAAAAGAGCGAGAAAATGTCTGGACGGTTGCTGAGTTTGGTTTTGGGATGAACGATCAAGCTAGAATGGGAGGCAATGTGCTTGAGGATGAAAAACGTCTGGGAACCTGTTATTTCTCAATCGGTGATAATTCCGCACTGGGGGGTTCGTCTTCGGTCGGAATCCACATCCCTGGAGTGTTGACAAATCCCAGTGTCTGGCTGGATGAATCACAAATTCTAGAAGATGGTGAATTTATTCTAGACATCTGATTAGTTCAAATTTTGAGTACCGCAAACTGGACAAAATCGCCAATAAGGATCAATCCCGATTCCACAACCGCGGCAATTTATCCCTGAACGAATTGTTGGTTGTATAGGTTGGTTCCACATTTGTTGTTGTGGGACTTGCGGTGGCGCTTGACTAATCGGTTGATTTCTAACCACTGGCTGAGGGGCAATATTTTGTGGTGGAATAGGACGAGGAGTGTTGCTTTGAGGTGGCAGTACCTGTCGATTTGTTGCCTCTGGTTTTTTCACCGGCTTCCTGACTGGAGCAACAGGTTTTGGTAGATTAGAGGCAACCTTTTCTGCTGCAGGAGAGGCAACAAATTCTGATAATGACATTTTTCCATCATCATCTTTATCGGCAGATTTGTGTAATTCTTGCGACTCCTCAACAGTTATTCCTGCCGCATCTGCTAGTTCTTCGGGCGACAAGGTTCCATCATCATCTTTATCGGCTTGGACAAACATTTCAGCCGCACTAACGAAGGTTTCTTCCACTTCTTCCGGAGATTCAGGTTCAATCATTGCTTCCGGATCATCTACTAATTCAGCACCTGAACCTGATTCTGGTTGTCTCGCTACATCTACAGTTGATGTTGCTATTTGTTCTGGCTCTGGTTGTGCCATCATACCAAAAGCACCCTCAAAGGCATTATCAGTCACTTTTGCCGCTTTTCTATCAGTTAACTTACTGTCAACAGAAATCTGCTCAATCGGTTTTGGAGACTGTTCAACTTTGACCGTTTTACCGGGCAAGGGGACTGAAACCTGTGGTTCTGAATTTAAATTTGGCACCGGGTTTTTTGCAATATCTCGTTGCCGTTCGGTGATTGGTAATTCAGTTTCTGTTGCGCCTGGATTGTCTGTCTTACCAGTGTCTTGCTTTGGTCTTGCTGGTGCTTTGGGGATGGTGCGCTCTGCTACCATTGGAATATTTGTCAAATCTACGGTTGAATTCATTAGATGAGAAATTGGTATTGGATGTCCGATTACATCAAGTGCCGAATCAAATTCATCTGCAATGTCAATCAATAATGAACTATTTGCAGTAACATCCTGCAACATCTCGGACAACGTAAGGTAGTACTTCATAACCTCATCAGGCCCACCTGTCGATTGAGCTATCGCTAGAAGCTTTAGCATGTTCATCGGATCTGATAGGCGTTTTAGGGAGTCATAATGAGGTTTGGTAATATCAGGTTCCTCGTTTGGTGACTCTTCTCCCTGCGAATTGGGCAGCCCGAGATAATGTAAAACTGGGTCTGTGAAACTCATCAACCCTAAATGTCCCGATACTAGAAAATAAATTTCTCCTCCCTCACAATTTAGAACTTTACTTGCCTCCTCAAAATCGAATTCACCTGGCTTTAACACGACTTCCGATACCATCCCGAAAAATGCGACTATGGACTCGAACTTATTCAACGACATCAGTTGATGAACAATATCTGAGGAATCTGTGATACCAAAATACGCTGAGGTTTCATCAACCTCAAATCCCTCTGGTAGGGACGCACCTTCAAGTACCGGTTCTGCCATCACTATCGCTCCGCTATTTTTTGCTGATGTCTCATATTTGAAAAGTAATGCCTATTTCTATTGTCGTGACTTGATTTTTGCCATGTTTATTATTACCCGTGACTGTGGCGCATTCCAACCTTTTTCTTGTAAGTACATCAGTAATTGTCTTTCATTTTCGAATGAGTAATTGCTTAATTCATTAACCGATTCATCAATAGATGATTGTGCTACATTCTCGAAAATGTCCTCCTCTACTTCAACAACTGCTCGGCGTACCTTCTTGCCATTCGCCTCGGATTTCTTTACTTTCTTTGCAGCTTTTTTCCCGGTTGAACTAGAGTTATTGTGCTGCACTGTTTTGGTGGCAGATTTTGGTGGCCCTGATGCTGGAGCGTTAAGTCTCGTTGGTGGTTTATTTGGCGGACCGGTTGAACGTTCAGGCGGCGACCATGTTGGACCGCTTGGCGGTGGACCAATTGGAGCTTGAATTTGCTTTCTTATCGGAGCGGATGGTTGTTTCTGTTGGCGATTGGGCCGCCTGTCGAGGAATGACAGCCTATCTTCCTCAAAATCATCCTCATCATCATCGTCTTCATCATACCAGTCCTCATCATCAAAGCCTCTCCTTCTACGCATAATTATTACAACTAGCAAAAGAACTATTCCAACAACAATTGCAATGAACCATGTTATTGGCAAACCAAGAATTTGATTTGAGTTGGTAGAGTCTGTTTGCTTTACTAGAGGACAACCATCTGAATAGCCATCAATGCCCTTTTCTTGTGTTGGACAATTATCCAAACTATCAACCACTCCATCATTATCAGTATCTCTTTCATATGGGGCACAACCGTTTGTATCAACCTCTTGCAAGAAGGCTGGATTTGTGGATGGGCATAAATCCGGAGATAATCCGGAACTATTGTCGCCATATGAATCGCCATCAGAATCTCTCCATTGAGAACTATCATTTGGGAAAGCATCAGCTAAACCGCTGGGAGAAGCGAACCAGTCTAATGTTGGGTCTGACCATCCATCATTATCACTGTCTGCGCAGCCGTACCGATCAAAGAATGAGGCCCCACTCACTAGTAAACAACTATCTCCGCCGACCGCTGAACTATTATCACCATACGAGTCTCCATCAGTATCCCACCACTGAGTTGGGTCATCAGGAAATAAATCCCCGGACTGATTAAATCTCAAGCCGTTGTCTGGATTTATTTCGTAGCGGTATATTCCAGAATAGCCATCCAAATCATAATCAACGTTATTTTGCTCTTCATCGACACAGCCATTTGAATCTACTATGTAGCCCAACGGTGTATCAGGACAGAGGTCTTGGTTGTCATAAACACCATCAGAATCTGTATCAGACTGGCTGGAAGAACAGCCCGCGTCGTTAGTTGTTTCACCCTGCGGGGTGTTCGGACAGATGTCTTGCAAGTCCGGGATTCCGTCATTATCCACATCCGAATTTCTTTGTTCTTCTGTGCACCCAGAGCTATCTACTGGTACCCCGACAGCACTATCGGGACAAGTATCAATGTCATCAAAAATGCCATCATCATCGCTGTCTATTTGGTACAAGGCACAACCAAATTGGTTAACCATCATCCCTAATTGGGTTTCCGGGCACTGATCGATTTCATTGATGACTAAGTCGCCATCGTCGTCGTTGTCGTCAATCAGTGGGCAACCCACTCCAATTGTACCATTGAGCACTCCTACTAAATTTGGACAAATGTCTGAATTTGGATAACCCTGTAAATCTCCAAAGCCATCGCCGTCAAGGTCTGACCATTGTTGTGGATCATTAGGGAATGCATCACCGCTTTGATTTGCGCGTAAACCGGTCTCTGCGTTGATATCAAATGAATACAAATCCATGAAACTGTCACCATCTGAATCAAGACAGCCAAATAGCGGATTGGTAGAATTACCCAACACTAACGGGCAACCATCGATGTACAAACCACCACTGTTAGTGCCGTTGTAGAATTGGGTGAAACTATCGGGGAAGCCGTCGTTATCGGTATCGTTAGTTGCGGCAATATTGTTGGGGAATAAATCTGGATTAGTAGCACCTACTGATGAGTTATCCCCATAGCCATCCCCAT
The DNA here is from genome assembly GCA_964412625.1 of uncultured Candidatus Poseidoniales archaeon. Classification (GTDB taxonomy): domain Archaea; phylum Thermoplasmatota; class Poseidoniia; order Poseidoniales; family Poseidoniaceae; genus MGIIa-L1. The sequence goes on along the minus strand of CAYPPO010000008.1, from coordinate 37,820 downwards.
CACTATCTGCCCATTGTGTTTGGTCGTTTGGCCACAGATCAGCCCCTAGAGATGTGTTCCAAAACCCTGAAGCATCTGAGGCTCCATCGCCATCACTGTCCAAACAACCAAGTCGATCTCTGTATGAAGTGCCATATTCAAATTTACAGGCATCACCAGTCAGGAAATCACTAGAATTATCACCATACCCATCGTTATCATAATCAGTATATTGTCTTGGATTGAACGGGAAAAGGTCACCTGCTCTTGCATCGGTATCGTACCAAGTGTCACAACAGTCTGGACCATGATTATCGCCATATGAATCACCATCAGAATCAAATGCTTGTTTCCAATTATCGGGAAACACATCACCAGTTCTATACAGTGAATTGTAATCTGACCAGCCGTCTTGGTCAAAATCAGAACAGCCATTGAGGTCAATCCAAGAAAATCCGTAGGCAGCGTTGCAGTCATCAATGAGATCATCATAACCATCACCGTCTAAGTCATTACATCCCTGAGTGAGGTAAGCAGATGTTCCTGGTGTATTGGGACAATCATCCGATTCAGGACCGTGGGGGTTATCCCCAAAACCATCATGATCTTCATCAATCCATTGATTAGGAGTGTGAGGTAGTTCATCTATTGCATCAAAAATATAGTCGCTGTCTTGGTCAATATATGCTCGCAAATTAAACAAATCAGGAGAATTCTGTTCTTTTACGACAAGATTAATTGTGTTATTCGAATCATAAGTTAACACCACTTCGCCATCCACGGTTAAATGTCCCATTTCAAATGAATACCAGTTTGATATAGCATCACTGTAATTTTCAACATATAACGTGCTCCATTGAAGGTTGTTTGTTGCTGAATTTTCCGTAACCAGTGTTATTGTACTGTCATTTGAATAAACTTCAAGCACGCTTGGAGCAATTTCTTCAGGCATGTCCGCTAAGGTTGACCAAGTACTTTCTTGTCTGATATGCAGAGAGTTCAGCTCGCTGTTCACCATAATAACAGGATTGTTATGGCCTGAAAGTGATACTTGATTATTGTATATTGAGCCTAGAGGTTGTTCTAGCAGTTGCTGATTCCAATTACTATCATCTGATGGTTTTTCATAGACAGACAGCGTTCCAGACTGAGAGAATCCTGCAACAATTATTGTTTCTTCTGAATCTTGCATAATCGAAATATCAATATCCAAATCTGACTCAAAACCGATAAGTTCAGTAACATGACTAGTCAGGTTGGAAGTGATTAATGTAAGGTTAGCAAAATTACCATCATCAAGAATACACACCAGTAAAAATTCTCCACTTTCTGATTTGATTACATCGAATGCCTCACCGGTTGCTTGGCCGTTAGTTCCTAGAGGATTTATCTGCCATGTCTGATTGAATTTAGCATAGAAGATATCGTTCGAAAGCGAATCACGGAAGAAAATAATCGGCTCGGAATTGTCATCCAACTGGACCGCTAAATCATGGTTGATTTGGTAGCCCGATGCGACTATTTGTTCCGACCATAACCCGTTAGAGTAAGTATTCAAGAATATTTTATTGCTGGTTTGTGAATAATAGGCGAGATAATATTCTCCATTTTCACCGAGCATATCAAGATATGCGCTGTCAGAATTACCGGTAAATATCCGATCTTCAAGCAGTACTCTAGAATCATAGCTCTTTTGATAAACACCCAATCCATCTACGGACAAAATTATCACTGGCTCTCCAGAGGGGGTTATCTCAAAGTTTGCAGAAATCAGCTTGCTGCTATCTGCTGTGATGTTGTGATAACTCCATACATTTGATTCTTCACCCCTAACCGAAGTAACCATGTGTAGTTGTTTGGTAAAATCACTCTCTGAGAAATAGATAATTGAAGGGTCACCTAATTGCGAGGTTTGTATTTCACCATTGGCGACATCCCCGTCAACAGAAATTTCGATATTCTGCCATAGATTTCTCGTGTAGTGATACACACTTGAGTAGTATGCACCGTTACTGCTCATGTTTTCTTGTGAAAATAGGTATTCTGCTAAGCCATCTCCGTTTGTGTCAAGGTTAAGACTAGAGGTTAATCCCAAAGACTGCTCTCCTCTCGCAATGGTGACGTAATTAGAGGTGAAATCTCCAGGGCCTCCAGAATACAGCCTTACTATACCGTTGCCATCATCATCTCTACTCACTACTGTAAAGTCATTGTATCCATCCATGTTTGTATCCCCAATAGATTCGACATTCAGACCTATTTGTTGATTAGTCTCACCATTTATTCTATAATCCGGATTTGTGCTGATAGAGGTAGAATTCCCAAGGAAGACCCATAGACTGCCAGCGTTAAAATCACCAGACAGGTTGTATGGTTCGGTAATGATAATTTCATCTAAACCATCACCGTTTAAATCGTTGATAATTTCTACATCATAACCGAACAACGCTCCAGTCATCGAAGATTGATACGAGATATCTGGATCTACTGAGTACCCAGTAATATCGCCATACCTAACCTCAACCGAGGAATAACCTGTGTTCTGTTCTAAGTCTCCCGAATTTCCGATTACTAAATCTGCAAATCCGTCACCATTAATATCTCCTGAGGCTGAAATTGATTGTCCAAATTGCTGCCCAAGCAGCAGTTGGTCGGGACTACTCATCTCCACCCAGACACTGTCTTTCGCACCTCCCGAGTAGAGGGTTACTTTTCCAGTGTCTCCACCTTGGAGGAGTTTTGAGCATATCAATAATTCATCATTGCCATCGGAATTCAAATCTTCAACCGGTTCAAGATTTATCCCAAAGTGTTCTCCAGTGCTTTGTGGATTAGATAGCCCAGATATTTCTTCCAACTCTGATGATAAGATTGTATCTGATCCAAAAATAAACTGAACTAATCCATCGTTATTGTTGTGACCTGGTGAACCTATGGCAATGTCAGAATACCCGTCACCGTCGAAATCTGCGACGGCCAAGGCTTTACCAAGATTGGAATGGTTTTGCGTGCCCGAAAAGGTGAGGGAAGCTGTCTGTTCAAGGCCACTTGCTGAGCCAAGGTGTAGTGAAATTATACCGTTATTTGTCAGGCCATTTGCATCAGCATCAGGTTCGGAATAAACTACATCGTCATAGTCATCACCGTTGAAGTCTCCATGCCCAATTTGTTCGATTGAGGTATTAGGATATAGACTATCAAGTTGATTTAAGGGCTCATTAGAAATCTGGTTCTTCTGGTTTATCAACGACCGTCTGACATCAAAATTTGTTGTGTTATCAGCGAATTCCGAGGTGTACAATTGCACTAATCCGTCGTGGTCCAAAGTTAGACCAATATCAGAGGTTAAATTTTGACTTTCAGAAATTATTTCGCTTTCAGAGACTCCGTTAAAAACACTCATTAGAATAGCCTGGTCTTGTTTCGTGTATAGCACAGATGCCCTTCCGCTATCATCAATCTCAATCGCCACATCATTGCCGATTGGCCCATAATCGAGAATAGTTTTCTCCCAGAATGCACCGGTATATTTGAGATTATACAATCGTCCCACATCATCTGTGTAAACACCCCACTCGTGTTGATCAGGCATTATTGACAAAGCAAAAACTGTCGGGAATGCATTTTCGAAGATTGTCCTGGTATGCCAGTCGTTACCGTCAGAATAAAGCGGGCTTTGATAGGCGATTTGAGCTGATTTAATATCGGTGCCGTTGGAGTAAAGAATGCTAACTCTACCATTTTCCTTGACTGTAATTGCACATGGTGGAATTTGATTTACATCTTGATTGGCATTGACGACATCAACTACAGATTGATTTGCTTCACCAAATTTATCTATCTTGTGATGGATAACTTTGCCATCGGTGGTGACCCAGCATGCATTCAGTTCGAGATTATCACTAAAGGTAATGTCTGGTTGGCTTGACAGATTTACCGCATCGAGAAAAATGGGTTTATCTGAGTAGGAATAAAGATTCCCTGTATGCCCGATTTCCGCATCGATTAATCCATCATGACTGATGGTTTGACCGATTACGTCGCTGCCATAATCCAATGCCAAATTTTGCAATGGACCAGTATACAATCCATCGTTGACGTTATCGAGTTTTACGCCATTTTTCCCAACAGATTCAAAACTCCCTAAACTGGAAATCTGCAATATTAGTAAAAAAACCATCAGTATCGCACTGAGCGAGTTTTTCGATGCGTTATCACTCGCCACAGTAACCGGACTGGTTGATGGTTGAAAACCATTGTCTAAGAAAACCCATGACCCCCTTCGGGGGTCAAAATAAAATATTGACGCATTGTTGACAAACCTAGACTTGTTCGGGTGAACATGACAAAGGTACTGATTGTCGGCAATGCCCGCCATGAAAAGCTGTCTAAATGGACTAATATGATCGAGCGGTCTGATATCATAATTGCTTGTGATGGTGCGGTAGAGGATTGTATTGATCAAGGAATAAGAGTTGATTATTTGATTGGCGATATGGATAGTGTTACGCAAGAAATGCTTGAATATGCTAAAAATAACAGTATTGAGATTGTAGAAATTCTCAGTCAAGAAAATAATGATTTGACCAAGGCAATTCATTTTGCCCACGACCTTAACCCAGCCACGATTGATATCATAGGTGTAGACGGTGGATGCTCCGACCACCAATTCTGTAATTATTTATCCCTGATAGAGTGTCAAACCAATGCAAGAATATATCTTGACGATTGTACCGTGTCAGCGATTACTAATAATTGTGAAGTGTACTATTCTATAGAAATTGGAACAATTTTTTCTCTATTCAGTGTTGGCACATCTTCGGGGGTGAATTTGACTGGCGCAAAATGGGTGCTTAAGGATTCAAAACTGACCCCTAGTTCGACTGGTTTACACAATGTTGCGACTAGCGAGCAATTAGTAGTGAGTTGTCAAAGCGGCAATTTACTGCTGTTTGTCAACCACTGAAACAGGCATGTGCTGCCGAATAAAAGCGGAATAGTCAGTGGCGCCATCCCAGTTTTTAGCTAACTCATCGACTCTTGCAATCTCCAAAGTTCGCTCCAATCCACCCCAATCTTCGATAAGCCCCAACTTAAATGCAGCTTTCGGGGTATAGCCCGGCAGGAAATTACGCCAGATAAACGGTATCCTTCCCGGGGTAATTTTGTTGACAACTTTAACTATCGAGGTGTTACATGTAGTCAATAATGAGTGGTACCATTCAGCATTATCACTCAATTGATTCATTTTTTGGGCTATAGCCAATAATAATTGCCGATCTTTACCCGGTGGCGTAACTGCTCTAAACAGATAATCTCGGTTGCCTCTTGCATTGGTTCGCAAGCCGAGAAGATCTCTTTCATATCCTACTAACAAATACAACTCATAAGAGCGCCACATGCCTTTCCATGGATGATAGCGCTCTCCCTTGATTCGTCTTGCTTCGAATGATATTGAAATACACCTGCCATCATTAAATTCGATACTGAGAAAGGTGTGTGCTAAGCCATGTATCTTGTGAAAATGATCCACGATAAACCATATATCCTTAATTTCTCGCAGATCAAATGTTACATTGTCATCCCAAGTCTCATCTCTATCCTTGGTGGTTCGCCACGTAAAATCTCTGATTTTTGAAAATGTTATGTAATCTCCGTCAATAGTCGCCCGAGATTGAAATTCACAATCCGTATTCCAATCAGAATTCGTGCTGGGGACCCTAGGCCTTATTCTCGTGAACCAAACATAATACAATCTCATCCCAGTAACAACGAGAAGGATGATGAGTACTAAACCAGACAATTCTAGAATGGTCAACTTTCCAAATTCCAGGGGTTCACCACCTTACCCAGATTCGTAATTCATTATCCCACCAATCATGATTACCATCTGGATGTTGCCGCCACAGCACACCTTCATCATCTGTTGTGGTAGGCAACCCTTCTGGATCTGGACTACCATCTGATAATATCATCGGGCTCGGACCTAAATCACGCATTGGCAATTCATTGGTATCATCCTTGACACGAACTAGGATTAGGTAGGATAAAATTACTACAACTAGACCAAGCACGCCAATTGATATCCAACCAACTGACTCCGTTTCAGTATCTTCCCCATACGACCGAGATGGTGCAATTTCCTTTTGCTCTTCTGTCAAATCTACTCCTGGTAGTCTGACCAAATTTATTCCTTCGATAGCGCTAATCAACTCGTTATTGATGACTTCTAAAGATACTAAGTGCACTCCTGCAGCCAAGGTTGAACAGTCAAACTCGGGCCCGATGTTTCCTTCAATTTGCGCGCCTTGGATACGCCAAATCATCTGAAATGTGCTGAAATCGGTATCTTCATCAGCCTGCTTCAGCATAACTTTGCACTCAGTATCAGTAGCATTACCATTACCGTTAACCACCAAGGTAAAATCTGGTGCGGGTCGATTGTGGATGGTCAGGTTCAACCAATCTTCAGTAGCCTGTCCAAGGTCATTGCGGTAGGCTTCCTTGAGCATGTAATCACCGGCTGGCCAGTGAGAGCAATCGAGGGCATTCTGCGAATCAAGAACGGTAAACGGTGCTCCGGAAAAGGTTCTAACTCCTGAAGCACCATATCTAGGCCCTGTCTCGTCTGAGAATACTCTTGAGATGGTACATTCGTCACCGGTTTCAATGTGTTGAGGCGCATTTAATGCAAGCAGAATCGACGGTGTCTGCAATGCTGGTCTTAGTACATATGTAGGTAGAGGAATAGTTGTTATTATGTTACCATCTTGATCGACCAGTTGTAATTTTAATTCATGCTCACCAGAAGCCCAAGCATCATAAGTTAGACTTGCATTAGATTGGCCAGTGAAAGTGAATTGTAAGATTTCGCTTACCTCACGGTCTTTATATTCACCAATAAGTCTTAGTTCTAAGTTTGTATTTTCTTGTTCGGTTTTGAGTACGACAACGACTCTGACCGCATCATTTTCCCCGTCTTGATTGGTATCAAGCGTATCATTTCTTAGTGCAATGAGCGATAAACCCGCCTCAGCGAGTGGGTCTTCTTCACTATCTTCTGCTGAGGCATAATAAGAATACTCTGATAGTGCCATAACCGAGCATAAAATTAGGAGGATAGTAAAAGATGAATACAACTTATTACTAATCAACTGATTCACCCCCAGCACCACTTTCAGCTTGATTCATTTCATTCCCAGGTATCGGTGGAAGTTCATTTAACGGAATCATCGTGTTAGGCTCTTGTTGTTCTAAATTAGCCGCGAAATCAACATGTTCCTTCTCATCAAATAACTGTTCTTGGGTAGTCAAATCGTCCTCTTCACGACCCATCTTGACCACTAACGCAATCGACGCTCCTAGAATAAATCCTACACCGATTATTAGATAGGTCAACCATGAAGCTGCCGGGTCTTCTCCCATTATCGCAATGGCTGATTTTAATGTACCATATTCATTTGACCAGCCGTCGCCATTGTTATCTGGACAACCTTGCAAGTCTCTCGTTGAATCGCCTGCTTTATTCGGGCAGTCATCCCTTAGGGCACCAAGACTTACATCACCATATCCGTCACCATCCGAGTCGCGCCATTGCAGTGCTTCGTTTGGAAATGAGTCGCCTAAACCGAACGGATGGGCTTTCCAAGTTTCTGTTGGGTCTGACCATCCATCCCCATCGGTATCCCTACAGCCCAATCTATCCATTAGCGAAGTTCCTCTAACCTCGGGACAAGCATCGCCTTGATTACCGTCTGCAGCATCACCAAAACCGTCACCATCGGTATCTCGCCACTGTGTTGGCTCATGGATAAACGAATCGCCCAAGTCTGACCATCCATCACCGTCGGTATCTATGCAACCCCATCGATCGCCACCCTCACTTGGACCAACCGATGTACCTGCACTGTCTGGACAGACATCTGCAGTGGTACCCAGTGGATTGTCGCCTCTTCCGTCGCCGTCACGATCGTGCCATTGTGTTGGATCGAATGGCCAAGCATCGCCATTACCACCTGGGCTTGCTAACCAGTTTGCGGTTGAATCTGACCACCCATCCCCATCGGCATCCGGACAACCCCATCGGTCGAAAGTCGAGTAGCCTACAGTCGTTTTACAACTGTCGCCACGATATGAAGGACGCCAAGTTTGACCATCAAAATACTCAATATTATCACCAAAGCCATCCGAATCGGTGTCATACCATTGGCTAGCTTCGTCTGGGAAAGCATCAGCAAACCCATCGGGATGAGCAATCCATCCGTCCACCGGATTAGAATAACCATCTTTGTCAGTATCCCTGCAGCCTAGCCTATCAAACCGAGATATCCATCCTGATTCAACTTCTTCAGGAGTAGAAAATACACAAATATCACCTTCGAAACCAGTTTGATTATCACCATAACCATCCCCATCTGTATCTCTGTATTGTGAAGGAATCAATGGGAAATCGTCTATCTGGGTAGCTCCATAGGTTTGGTTATCCCCCCACCCATCATCATCAGTATCGCGCCATTGAGTTGGATTTTCAGGGAAATCGTCGATTCTTACTGCACCAAATGTTTGGTTATCGCCCCAACCGTCCCTATCGGTGTCAAGCCACTGACTAGGCTCTAACGGGAAGGCATCTGAACCGTTGTCTATTGTCCAGTTGTCATCACCATCGGAGTAGCTATCGCTATCAGTATCGGGGCACCCATAGCGGTCAGATGATGAGGTGCCCGTGATGAACGGACAAGCGTCGGGGGTGCTAGCTTCTTCTAGCCATTGACCAATACCCCATGCAATGTGTGTTGCATTCCACGTTGGATCATCCCAATTATCGCCATACCCATCTGCGTCTGTATCGGTCCATTGGGTGTTATCTGACGGGAATGCATCACCAAATCCAACGGGGTGAGCAAACCACTCACTTACTCCGAACAAGCCCCCTGGATCGGGATCTGAGAAACCATCACCGTCTGAATCTAGGCAACCAAACCTGTCACTGAGCGATTGCCCTGAATTATACGGGCAAAAATCGCCCTGATAGCCGTCTAAATTGTCGCCAAATCCATCATTGTCAGAATCCTGCCACTGTGTTGGTTGGAAAGGGAAAGCATCTGCGCCGTTATTCGGCCCCCATCCCACCTCTGGGTCTGAATAACCGTCTGAGTCCGAATCAATACATCCCTTGCGGTCGTAAACCGATGTCCCTGGAGTATTGTCGCAAGAATCCTCGGTATCGATGTAGCCGTCTTCATCAGTATCTCTATCGTTGGAGTCTATTGACGCTGTTAAGGTATAATCAATGGCGTCATTGCACCAACTATCTTTTCCCTTGATTTTAACGTAGACAAAATCAGCTGAATTCATTGTTTTACTCAATGTGCCACTAGGATTATCATCACTCAAAGCCAGAGAGGCGATCTGGCCACCGCTAGCGTCGTGGATGGAAAAATCACCTTCCCAACCGTCACCCCATATGCAGACTAAGCTTGGATTTGGCAAATTTCCTGAAAAGGAAATACTGACAATATCTCCTTTGTATGCATTAACTTTCCACCAATCAACCTCATCTGTTGGAGAGCAACCATCATCATAACAAACTTGCCCAGATGCAGATACTCCCTCGATGAGTGTGTTGGCACTTTGGATATTATCATCTGCCGATGAGGGAGGAATAAAAGTCATCAGCAGCGCGACCAAAGCCACAACCATGAATCGCCGGGCGACCATGTAGGCCAATCGGCATGTCATCTATGAAGTAGTTGCTTCGATGAAAATCTCTAATCAATTGAGAAACGCGGTTTCCGGTTTATTGTTGCGGGGTGTTTAAACTAGGTTGGGAAATTATCCGATAGAACCCATTGTTAGGATTAGATAGCCGTTAATTGAAACTGCACATATGAAGAAAATCTCGACTAGAATTCGCTTATTGTTAACCTTTATTTTTTCAGCAATAGCCATTATTAGTCCCGTTAATGCAGTTGGAAAGCCAATTATTGAAAGAAAAATCATTACTCCTGAAGTATTGAAATGTCCCCCTCCAACAATCAAAAAAACCGGCCCAAGAATATAAAAATTGAATGAGAGTAATATTCCAACTAACGCTATCCTCCAACCTGTCAAACTATTGCGTGGTAGTTCATCAACATTGAAGATATAATCACAATTTGGACATAATACCGTTTCTACATTGCTTGGAAAACGAATCTGTCGTTTACACGAATTACATAAAATCTGCACTAATCCACATCCTTGTGACAGGTTAATTGATAATTGATTGATAAATTTCTATGAAATCATTTGCGTTGTGCTCATAGGTATAGTTTGACAATATCAATTCCCTGCCCTTCCTAGCCATAGTGATTCTTGCATCAGAATCAGCGAGCAGACCATTAACTGTTTTAGCCAAATCTTGAGAATCGCCCATTTCAAACAATCCACCAACTGAGGAGTCAACCATTTCAGTAAGCGGTGCCATGTTGACCGTTACCACTGGAGTACCACTTGACATGGATTCGAGGGGAATCAAGCCTTGTCCTTCATAATATGAAGGATAAATCACCAAGTCGGCACTTCTGAAATGCTGTGCTAAATCATCAAAAGACATACTACTCTTGATGAATACCGAGTCACTTATTGCGAGGTTTTTAGCGACCTTCAATAATTTGCGCTTCATGTGACCACGTCCGACGATAACCAGTTTTGCACCTGGATGTTCGGCGAGAATGCCAGGCATTGCTCTTAACAATGTCATGTAACCCTTTCGTGCCACTAACCGGCCAACAGCTAGTAACATCGGGGTATCGGTATTGGCATCGTGACTCAGCGCTTTTTCATCACCACAATCATACTCTTTGCGCATCATTTCGTGCTGAAGTTGTTCTTCCTCGTCATCAATATTAGCCGGACGGAATACCCTATGATCACAACCCCAAAGCAGCACTTTAGCGTTGTATTGCATATTTGGTGCATACCACTGAGCAAACTCATTCAAGGTAGATTTAGAATTTGCGACACTTATTGATGCATTCAGCAAACCAGCCTTTTCATACCTAGAATACCACTTGGCAGTTAACCTAATTGCCAAATCATTTGGATTCCGCCAAGTTGCTGACTCACCGGCTTTTCCAGCACGGATGACACCTTGCTTTTCACCTAACCAAGAGCCGTGTAAAGAACAACAAACCGGAGCAATATGATCCTCCATGAATACAAACTCCTTGGCAGTAAAAGATGCCAGTGGGAGATGAACATGGATTACATCAAAGGGTTCCTCTTGATGAATCAGTTTCATAACCTTGAGCGCATTTTTTGCATAGGAACGGGTAAATTTCATCGGCACTTTTAGCCACGGCACCTCGACAACAGAAACACCAGATTGAGCAGGAGCCATACCACTGTGAGACCGAGTAATCACAGTTACCTGATGGCCAAAAGATGCCAAGTGGCCGGCTAGATGAAATACTACAGAGCCAATTCCACCCCACCTAGGTGGATATTCACTAGCAACCATAGCAATGTGCATTATTCACGCCATGAGTCTTCTGCGTTTCAATTTTGACCATTTTTGGCCCAATAAATAAATGAATTATTCAGCCAATGACTTCAAAGCGGAATATCTTCACGGGTATCTATGGGGGATAAACTTCCAGTCAATGTCACCGTTATCCTTCCTACGAGGAATGAAGAAGAAGCAATAGAGCCAACTATTGATTCAATTCCAACCGGTTGGTGTAAAAAACTAGAGATCCTAATCGTCGATGGCAACTCAACCGACAAAACCCGGGAACTAGCGCTTAAGAAGGGCGCTAGAGTCCATTTGGAGGATAGGAAAGGCTACGGCAGAGCATACCGTACTGGATTTGATATTGCTAGTCACGAAATTATCGTCACCATGGATGCGGACTGTACTTATCCTGCTGAGTTGATTCCCAAGCTGGTCAAGAAATTACTTGATGATGATTTACAATTCATTACTTGTGATAGATTGTCGCTTGCCGAGGACGGCTCGATGTCTGGAATCCATGGGTTTGGCAACTGGGCCTTGTCATTTACTGCTAGGCTGCTATTTGGCTATGGGATAAAGGATTCCCAGTCAGGGATGTGGGTGTTTAAGAAAGCAATCTTTGATGACAAAAAAATGCGTCCAACCAATGATGGGATGCCGCTTTCAGAAGAAATAAAAATTCTAGCAAGAAAACATATTGGAAAATCAAGTGCAATCGAAATTTCTGTCCCCTATCGCCCTAGAGTTGGAGATGCAGAAATTCATACCTGGGCTGATGGCTGGAAGAACTTCAAATTCCTATTTGCCAAGCGATTTGGACTTAATAGAACCAAAACTCCGTGGGGTTCAAGAGATAGCAATCCAGACTCGACAAACAAAGATTTGCCTGAACAGTGATCAGTCTAAACCCTCTTCTTGCTCGAGTTGAGACCACAAATCATTGACTACTCCTTTTGTTTCGTTAGGTGATTCAACTTCTAACTCTGAAAAATTCTTCGTCGTATTTGGATTGCTTAATGCGTCCCATGATTCAATTAACTCATCCTCAAACCTATTTCTTCGTATTTTTACCAAAATCAAACTAGATAATACTAGAAGAAGAATTACTGCACCACTACCAATAATTAGCGATACGTTTGTTGATGCCTGCTCAACCTCATTTACAACTATAGTCTTGGATACTTGGCTGACTGTTGCGGTCTCTCCTACGCCATCAGTAGCAATGATTTTCAAACTTGGTCTACCAGGTTTTTCTGGATTAATCTCGATTGAGCCCTCCCAAACATCGTCGCCATCAAGATCTTGTAATACGAAGTTCCATACCTGTAAATCATGAATAATAGTTGCTCGAACATCTTGAGTTGTTCCATCGGGGTCGGATAATTTAACACTAACCTCAATGTTGACAAGAACCCCTGCAGTGAGTTCGCCCGGAGTTACAACCAACGATTGATCATCAAGCACAGGATCGGTATTTTCAACTCTAATATTACGAGTTACAATCATGGTATTTTGCAAACTGTCACGGACGGTCAACTGAACTAAATATTCACCAGGCTGTAAGGATAATTGCTCCATGCTAGAGGTACCAGTGTGTGTGATGATTCCTGAAGATTTGTCAGTGACTTCCCACTGTCTGTATACAATATCAAAATCTGCGTCCGTTGATTCTTCCTCAAGTATTATCGCTTCGCCGCCCAAAAATGACTGCCCCTCTGCTGGCTTTACAATTACGGCATTCGGTGACGATGGATTAACAACTAAATTTATCGTTTCAGTTCGTTGCATACCATCTGAATCAGTCAATATTATGGAAATTACATGTTCACCTGCTTGGAGTTGGGAGATATGGGTTTGACCAGGATCTACATCATCTAATATCGCCTCGCTGTGTAGATTAGAAAATAGTGACATCGTGAAATCATCCCCGTCGTAGTCTACTGACTCCATCGCATTCCAGAAGATATACTCTGATGATAGATAGGTCGATGATGGATTTGGTGTGGCTAGGGACAGTACTGGTGCGGATTTTGATACCTCTACAGTCGTTGTATCTATCACTGGCGGGTTTATTCCGTCATCGATTTCCAAAGTAAGAGTATGCAGACCACTGCTTAACCTTGAGGCGTGATATAGACCCTCTTGATTGGTAGATGAAAGTCTACCATCTAAATCACTAGTCCATGACACCTGGAGGAATTCAGAACCTTGGGCAGGCTCATCAATAGAACAATGCCAAAAACCAATATTGCTGAATGAAGAGCAAACAGAATCATAATCGCCTGAACCGTTAGCAGATAGTAGTACCATTTCTGATGAATCGTATTCATCATTGATGGTAGGCGATTTAATATCGGCTATTGGAGCAGAATTCAAAACTGAGATTAGAATTGACGAAGTTCTGTAAGTTCCAACATTTTCAGGTACATCATCGGTAACCCTCATCTCAATCATGTGTACTCCTCTTGACAGATAACCTTGCCAAACATTACCTGACGGTTCATTAGACCATTGTAGCACGCCATCGAGACTGGAGTAAAACTCAATTTCCAATGTGTCTCCTTCAGGGTCAACTGTTTGTGAGCCATCTAATGTGACTGCGTTTTGGCTGTAGTTATCAGCTCTAATTACCTCAAAAATTGGACTTGGGATTTCGTTAAACAAGATTGTATCATAGGTAAGAGTCACTGTCGGGTTGACCCCGTCATCGACATTAATTGAAAGACTAAAACTATCGCTCGGTGGAATTGGGTTGCCCGGCGAAGCAATCATAGGGAAGCTGTATTGTATCAATTCTTGACAAGATAGTTGAGAACCTGTCTGCTCTGGGAATGTAAGACCATATGAAGTGCTGATCCAACAATTTAGCGGGTCCCCTTCAGGATCATAAGTACCTGATAAATTAACATCTAGGGTACCAGTTCTTGGCATAATTAGTTCGTTGAAGGTATTCAATCCGGGTGTGAAATCAACAAATACTACAGGATCAAGATTTGACAATTCGATAGTTCTAGCTTGTTGAACACAATTGTTTCGATCATCGCAAAGTTTAGCCGTTATTACGTGCACTCCATCGCTTAATGCTTGAGAGGCAGGGCCTTGATTGACTGCGAAACTAGCCTGATTCCCAATAATTCCATCGATTGAGGAGGTCCATTCCCAAGTCAATTCATCATCATCAAGATCCCATGAACGAGAAGCATTGAACTCTACCTCAAAAGAGCTTGGAAAAACACTTGAATCTTCAGGACTATCCCAATACAAGAATGGTGGTTGATTGTCTAAAGGTAGCAAACAATATACGATTTTATTTCCATCCAATTGAACCGAACTGCTATTGGATTGACCGTCATAAGAACATCCAACCGTTACAGTGGAAACCGAGGATGAACCCATGTTTGTCCATCTTTGGCCAATGAAATCGGTAAAGGTTACCAATCCATCCTGATTGGTATTTTGTTGAGCGTTGGGTTCAAACTGGTCAAAGCTTAGTTGTACCGGTGCATCAGGTATACCGTTGGAATTATTGTTTTGGACCCAAACTGAAATGTCCCAAGCAACATCAATTTCACCTGATGGGGCGATGACTGCATCAGATAAGGCGATTTGGTTGGGTTGATGAAGGTGAAGTTTTGAAAAAGAATCTAAATTGATAATCGTGGCTCCTGTCAAATCGGTAAGGCCACTCCAGTTTACATTGCTATCCTGTAATGTAATAGAACCGGTACACTCTGGTGTTACTACATTATCAACACCAGTCATTACATCATGTTCTGTCAGCAATAAGCAGGTAGTTCCAGATAATTGAGCCCTACTCAAAGATGAGGGGAAGTTCCCATTATTATCACCATTCCATATTATACCTGTATGATTACCCTGTAATGAAATTAGGTCAATATTCGCCGCTGCGCGATTTATTCGCAATGCTGGACCTGAATCGGTACCTACACGCTCGGTATTTACCACAATGTCATGCATGTTTACTTGACCACCCTGTTGACCAACTGTTAACCCGCTGTTATCGATTGATATTGGGTCATAGGATGGAGTATTATCTTCAACAGTAAGATGGTTAAGCCATAAGTCCACCGAATCTTTAACCATCACGCCAATTCCAGCCGAATTAGAAACTGCACAATAATTACATGTTACATCGCCAGAATTGGTTTCAATATCATTTGACCTCTCAAACAGCAATCCCGCTTGTTCAACATCTGTTAGTCCGAGATTGCCGTTGCCTATTGCGGTCAAATTCGTTAATGTTACATAACGGGAATCATAGACATGAGCGCCAGATTGACCATTATCAGTAAGGTGTAAACCATCAACGATTACGGTCGATGAATCAATGTATAACCCATCCTGCGAATTATTGTGCAAGAACCAATTAGAACCCTGCATAGCACCGCCTGAAGTTGCAGAAATACCCGGTCCCGGCGAGCCAGTAATTTCCAAGCCGTCAAAATTTGGCGCAAAAAATGACGACCTTATCGCAAGACCTGCTTCGTGTGCACCCTGTCCTGGATCGCCTGAGTTAACGATTGTTAAGTTACGGAATGTTGTTGATGAGTCCACGAAATAAAGTCTTAATCCGGTAGTGGTTGAATCCTCAATTAGCGTATTTTCGAACCACACGCCGGTTGCGTTTATATCGATGGCAGCAAAGCCTATTCCCGCGGTCTTTGCATTGGGTCCACCCGTGCCTCTAACCACGGTATTGGTAAAATCTGCAGTTTCATAATTAGTGAAATTTGTGTGGTTAGCCTTATCGACATATATCCCTCTGTACATTGAATTAGTGACAAGACAATCCCTCACAACAGCTCTCGTATATCCGCCATCATCGATATGCCGGATTAAAATGCCGTAATCGGATTTATCCACTGACACATTAGTAATTAATGGTCGACTATCCTCAACCCAAACCCCTGCAGATATCGCAGATGCGCCCTCAGCAGTGATATTATCGATTGTGATTTGACGATAGATACCACCAGAATCCCCCCAAATATTCAGCCCTCTTATGCGCGTATCTGTTAAAACAGCACGCTCGACGATTGGCGAAGAACTAGATCCTACTGATAATCCTATACCATATCGCCAGTCGTTGTAGGTGAAACCTCGACCAGACTGATCGACGGTTAGGTCCCTGATGATTGGATTTGCACCGGAGAATAAATCGATACCAACTCTTGATGGATTGTTAATAGTGACGTTATTTAAACTTGGATTTGAACCGTAAATTGTAACTCCATACATTGAATTTTCAATCGACAAATTTTCAATTGTCGAACCTCTACCAAATGATGACTGATTGAATTGTATTCCGTAATGTAGCCCTGAGTTGACCTGGTCAACAATTACTGGGCAGGCTAAATCTCCCTCAATGGATAGGCGCCCTTCAACAAAAATGCGAGATGCACTTGACAATTTTACTAATGTGCATGGTGCGATGATTAATTCATCTGAGACATCTATGGTATATGATTCAGTTAATTCAACAACCCCGCTCCAAGTTGTTTGAGATTTCACTGTCGCGTTTGATATATCGTCTGTTACAAAACTAGAATCGTGATTGGTTGTCATATTAGTCATAGGCACTGTTACAATGATGACTAACATCAGAATACAAGGTAAAATCGACCTTGCAGCCTTATCCATAAACCTGTGTTGATTGATTATGCTTTTGAATAATTCGTCTCATTGAGCAAGATGTATTTCCAGCTTATCAACAGCAAGCAATAAGAAACTGCGGCTTTTGGCAATGTCATGCCTGAAGCATTTGTCCTGTTCAAAACACTACCTGCGAGAGAACTTGAGGTTTATCAAACGCTCAGTAATCACGAATCGGTCGCTGAGGTTCATGCCTTGTACGGAGAGTATGATTTACTGGTAAGAGTTAGTTCCGAAGATTCCGGAAAACTCTCAAGCATGTTGATGAGTGATTTTAGGCAAATTAGCGGCGTTAAAGATACACAGACAATGATCGCTGTGGAGTATTAGGTGATACAATGGCAATTGGATTCGTATTAATTACTACAGAACCGGGACAAGAGAAGGTAGTCCGAGGCAGATTAGAAGAAATTGAGTTAGTCACTGCAGGATGGATGTTGTTTGGCGAATATGACTTAATTGCTAGAGTACAAGCTGACGATGAATATGAACTCACGCGTTGCATTGTTGAAGAGATAAGACCTATGGAGGGAATCGTCGATACTAAAACCTTGATTGGGGCGGAGCTCTAAACCTGAGTGTGAAATTTACTTTCTAACTCTGCACTTGCTTTTCCACAGCCGGCCTCCCTAAATTTTATCAGTGACTCTCGCAATGAAGATTTACTAGTGACGGGATGAACCTTTGAGTGTAGTAGCCACCATCTTGCTGAATAGCGAATCGAAGTATTAGAGCGAGCAAATACCTCCGGACGGGTTAATTGGTCAAATCTTATTTTGGCTAAATTAAAATCACATTCCATCAGTATCTCAACCAATCTTAACTTCAATGATTCCGACATCAATAAATTATCAATCCGGTGACAATTAGCATCAACCAGATCAATTAGCTCGCTGACATTTTTTACGCCTGAAAGATAGTTGGAAATTGCTTTCTTAGTGCGCAAATTAACAACTATTGAGTCATCTATGGAACCAACACCAATCATTGATTGAATAATGTCTTCACCTTTGGCAAAGTCAAGTTCTGCCATAGCAATGGAATGCTTGATTATTGAAATAGCCACAATAACTGATTGGCGGCCTTGATCAATTTGCTTTAGGTCTATTTGTTTAAGGTAGTGTTCAACTTTAGTTCTTAAATCTGGTTCAATTGGTGATGTTGGTAACCTATCCTCTAAAATTCGACTAGCTGAGGTGATAAGTAATCGTGCCCGTTGTAAAGGTGATGTTACCGCAAGTAACTCGCTAAGTTTCATCTCATAGTCATCGCCTCTTCCCTCGATTAGTGCCAAATGCAATTCCATTTCCAACAACTCATTGCCTTTTAGAGCGGCGAGATTTTTACGAATTATCGAAGGTTCAAACCTAAATGCAGCAATCTTTGATTCAAAGTATAACAAGTCCGTTTGCCCACGGTGATGCTCTATTGATTCAGCAACGATTGTTGCTAACGCTGCTGAATCTAAATCATCTATTGATTCAAGTTCAATAGATAATTGAGTGATAAACCCTGCTGTATCATAACGCGATAGATGATACAAATAATTCTCAACTGCTCCTTTTGATTGTTGGGATTTCCAGTGCTTGGCCAACAGCCGATGAGCATCTAGCCTCTCATCGAGAGCAATATTTTTGCGAGTCACATTACGAATTAAATGTTGTAATTCAAACAAGTTATCTTTCCAGCGAACCAAATTTTGCTCATCTAACAATTCTATATCGGATGCCGCAATAGAATTTTCCGCCGCCATCATTATTGGTTCTAATGAAAGGCGGGAAACCATACGCTTTTGTTCATCGGAAAGGGCATTTAGCACTACATTTTCAACATATTTTATGACATCTGTTGACGATTCGGGTATGTTATATCCTGGTTGATACAGTTTGAGTGCCAATGGATGATGCCCCAAACTATTTACCACCTTTTCACGTTCTGCCATGGCCATTTCTTCCCCGAGCATTTCACAACAAGATTTCAAGTCTAAAGCATCCAACTTGAAATTCTCAAAATTGGTGAAAATACCAGATGATTCCCTAGAGATCAGTATAACTCTAATATCTCCTGATTTCGTTAGCTGGTGAAGCAGGTTATGTACGGATTCAATATGCCTTTGACTTATTAAATTGACATCATCAATGACCAATAAATCATTAGAGTGTTGTATCATGTGGCAGATTGCATCAACGTCTTCGGGTACTGGCTGTTCGGGATACCATGAAGTCACTATCGAGTAGTAATCCGAAAATTGCTCAGCAACTGCCCATCTAACTTTACGTTGACTGGTTAATTCTTGGCATAGCCCGAGAATGAAGGTAGATTTACCGATTCCTGGCATTCCAGTAACAACCAGTGAGCCATTAAGAAGAATTTCTCTGCAAGCTCTGGTTTCCTCTTTACGACCAAATACCGTAGAGATAGGAGGCGGACTGCCAAGGATTTTGCTTGATTTCTCCGGTACTGATAGTTGCATATCGTGTTCCGCAAGAATTGATCGACCATTGTTAGTAATGTGGTATACCTGTCTACGTCTATTGCCACCACCGATAACATGAGCCATCCGCTTGAAAATCAAATCATCTTGCTCTAATTTGGTTAATGGAACGTTAAGTGCGGAACGAACCACACCAATACCTTCCGCAATACCAGGTAGAGAAATTTCTCGGCTTACATCCCAAGATTTTTCCAAACTGTCCGGATGTTTGCTCAACCAAGCAAGAATCCGGAGGCGAGCTTTCGAAACCATCTTTCCCAACCTTCCGAGGGAATATTAGTTATCAATTACATTGCTTTTTGTTTAACAAAGACCGATGGTTGCCCTTTTGAGTATTGACCTAAAGGGCAAAGCATGCCCGTCAGGTTAGACTCGGTAGAATTGCCGAAGAAGCCGGGCGTTTACTTATTCAAAAGCAAACAAGGCAGAGTATTGTATGTTGGCAAAGCAACCAAACTAAATCAACGAATTAGGTCATATTTTGCCAACAACCCCGACCGGGCGATGATTCCAGAATTAGTACAACGTTCTGATGATATTGAGTGTATAGTTACCGCTACACCTCACGAAGCATTGATACTTGAAAGACAACTTATTAGAGAACACAAACCAAGATATAATTCAATGCTTAAAGATGACAAATCGTTTCCATATCTCGCAATTAGTGATGATGATTTACCAAGAATACTATACACGAGAAGACCACCAAAAGGTGCGAAGATTTGGGGTCCTTTCCCAAATGCTGGTGCAGCCAAGCAAGTAATGAAATTATTACGGCGTGAATTTGGCCTTCGAGATGATAAGAATAATATTCCATTCGGCTATGTTGATCGCGGTTCTGACGAGGACTATCGACAAAGAATTGGTGCCGTAAAGCAGATTCTTAATGGCAATGCGACGAAGTTAATCGAAGAACTCACTGTGCAGATGGACCGCCATTCGACCAAACTCGAGTATGAACAAGCGGCAAGATTTAGAGATTTGATCAAAGCCATCAGAACTACTACCAGTCAACACATTGTGTCAAGTAAAGTTTACCGGAATTGTGATGCAATTGGATTTGCCTCCGAAGGTGACTTAGCGGCAATCGTAGTTTTACACGCCGATGATGGTATTGTAAAAGGACAAGAATCATGGGAAATGATTCATCGTGGAGATGTCGGCGAGACAGTCTCTATGTTCGTCGCTGATCATTATGCAAACCGCTGTCCGCCTAAATTATTGATAACTCCCACACCGCTGTTTGATGGGGTGGAGGATTGGCTTCAAACACGTCGTGACTCGGCTGTTGAAGTTAGGAACCCAACGCGCGGAGATTTCGTAACATTACAAAAATTAGCAGCACAAAATGCCGAAATTCAACTCATACGCTTTGTCAACAAAGCGAGTGGTTCATTGGAAAAAAGAGCGGCGGATGATGGTGCAAAACTGCTAGAAATGAAGCAATTAAATCACATTGTCTGCTTTGACATGGCACAAATACAGGGTGATCAAAGAGTTGGAGCTAGCGTATGTTTCAAAGATGGTAGACCGTTCAAGGAAGAGTACCGGAAATACACTATCAAAGGCGATCAATTAGATGATTTACGCATGATGCGCGAAGTTGTTGCAAGATGGATGAAGCGACAAACAGAGTGGCCGGATTTATTATTACTTGATGGCGGTAAAACTCATCTAGAAATGATGACTAAAATGATTGACGAGTCTAAGTTTTCCGGCAAGTTTACCGTTGCTGCACTAGCAAAACGCGAAGAAACAATCTATCGAATCGGCAAGAAACCCCTAGTACTGGATAGACGGGGCAGAGTGCTGATCCATGCCAGAGATGAAGCGCACAGATTTGTCAATTCTTTCCACCGACAACGGCGCAAAAAAGATAAATTTTCCGACCCATTAGAGAATGTTAGTGGATTAGGAGCGAAAAAATTTCAGACCTTAATACGCCATTTTGGCGGTCGAAAAGAAATCCTACACGCCAGCGAGAAAGACATCAAGACTGTGCCCGGAATTGGGCCTGCTTTGGCAAAACGTATCTTCGAGGCGATTAATAATTAATCAAACCGCTTCTCACCCAAGTCAATCATTGGCGGTGGTGAATCATTGGAAAACTCTTCAAATTGTTGCAATTCACCATGCAGACCTTCACTTCTGAACCCTTTCAAATCAGCGAACTCGCTGTCGCCGATTGCCACTTTACTAGTTTGCTTGGAAGCTTGTGCTTTGCGTTGTTTCTTCAAACGCTTTTTCCTTCTGCGCCGGCGAATGAATAAAGCAAGAAGTAGAACAACAAATGTTGGATAAACCCAAAACTGCGTGAATAGATATAACCAAGAAACCTGGATTCTGAAAGATATTTTATCCTCAAACTCACCATCTGGAATATTGTAAGTAATTTTTTGTCGACCATCAACTTCGGTGATTGTTAGATATCCCCCCTCATCCTCTACATCGACTAGTGTAATACCTCTAGGCAGGATTACCGAAACCCGACCATTGAGTGGTAAATCATATTCATCAGATGAAGAAGGTTCGCTCGAAGATGCTCCAGGAGTAAATAGTTCAGGACCAAGGGAAGGTAAAGAGAAAGGGGAAGATAAAGAGATTGAGGCTGCTTCTCCATCAGGATTAGGGAAGGTGATACCGCTTCCCGAAACAAGGCCATTAGTTAGAGAAGAGCCCAGTAATTCGGCAGCAGTAACCATTGGGTTCACGATTAATCCTCTGAATGCGTTCGCAAAGAAATTCATTTCTAGACTGCTGGAATTGCCTTCCATCAATTCCCCAAAGTCGCCATCTAGCTCTAGTTTAAATTCAACTTCAGGAATCTTAACGCTGAGTGTTATTGGTTCATCATCGCCAATATTCTGATCCAGTCCGGTCAATCCATCGACTTTGGTTTTAATTTCAAAACCACTCAAATCAACTTGGCCAAATGGTGAATCTGCCTCATTAGGTAATTCTGCACCGCTTTGTTGAATAAATTTAGTAATCATTTCACCAATATCAACCGAAAAGTCGGTCAACCCATCTGGGGTAAAAATTAGTGACAAGTTTTCCTCACACACGGAATAATCTTGCTCATCTGTACATATATTTCCAACATTGTCGAATGTCTTTGGTTCTGCTAATCGACTGGCAATATCCAAACCAACTCGTAACATATCAGATGGTGCCGCCTCAAAATTTACCTTGGTTGAGCCGGTCTGATTAATCTCATCAAGTGGAATAATTACTCGATAAATCGAAACCTCGGCATCTAGGGCAAAATCCATAGATACAGATTGAGACCACTCATTAATTCTAAAAGCGGAAATATCCAATTCAATCGAACTGCTAATACAGGTTCGTTGGACAGTTGTACAAACAATGTTCATGTCTTCATCCCTAATTTCATTACGCCAGTCATAGGGGTCAGTACCGGCTAACGAAATCTCAACATCAGAGCTTATCCCCAGAGTTTTTTGTAACACTATGCTGTCACTACCGTCGATTGTTCTTACCCAGTTGGGCAAAATAATTTCCAAGGTTAGTTCGGCTGGTGGTAAATCTTCGGGTATCACAGAATCAAGAAAATCTCCCGGCAAGACACTCTCGATTGAGATTCCACTGTTAAACAAATTCTTCAAATCATTTTCTTGAATTACATCAACATATTCTAGCAGATCACCATCATCGAAATTATTCTTCAAAATATCGAGCAAACTACCAGAGAATGGCTGACTGGTGGAGCGTAAAAATACCGGATATTCACTAGTCATCGCAGAGGTGCCGCGTAAACAATAATGCAAATCTTGGCCTGGCTGAGCAACCTCAGTACATCCCGTTGAATGAGTATAATTCAGCCCACCTGCAGTTTCTAAACCATCAGCTAAACTGTCCGAAACCCAATAAAGTGGATTCATAGTTATTGTATCACTCGTGCCAACTGAATCGGAAATCCCACCGGCAATATCATTGATGGGAAACGCCGAGGTAAACGAATCAAGCGGTATCAGACCATTGTGATATGCGAGACGGATGCCGTCCGAGGTTACTAAGGGCAGAGTCGCAGATTCTGAAATATTCAACAGTGAAATACCCCAATCACTCATTATGCTATCGTTTAGGTAACTAATCCCGGCAACAAAATCGACCGACGCAGCCGATTCATCTCGTAAATCTAAGGTGACGCTCAAGTCTATCGCTTTAGTACCTTCAGCGATACTAACGGTGCTAGTACCAAATGATCCATCCCTATGGCCCAATCTTACAGTAATTGGTGTTTCGACATTATCTGCGTTTGGTGGGGCGTCCAATAAATCAACCATCCATTCACCAGCAAAATATGGTGGATTACCAGCTCTAGCAGCAAGTACGCCATTGCTGTTGCTACTCACATCGATAATGTCTGCATAATCGGGAGGAGAGAATGAATAGTAACCGACTGTTCCAGGGAGTGTTAGCAAGGTGAAATCCGCTTCAACCTCTGCACCCATTACTAACATGCCTTGGAGCGCTCTATCGAGGTCTAGACCTCCCGAGGAGTCAAGACTGAAATTGGTGTTAATCAAGTCTAATACAATCGACGACTCGATACAGATTGGCGGATGAAAGGCATTATTCAAACCTGAATTTTCACCACCATAAACAGAATCGGTGCTTGGGTCGGTCGAGCAGGATATTGTTGATCCTTGTTGAGTATACTGATTAGTGTAGTCTGTTGTCTTTCCATCAACTACACCAATACTTTCGAGCGCATCTTCTAGGGCATCATTTAATTCAGATTTTAATTGGTCTCTAACCGTAGGTGTCCCCGGTCCATTTAGACTTTCATCCATGAAATTCCTAAGTAGATCTGCTGGTGCTCCGTCGTCAGATTCTAAATCATCATCCTCTAAAGCAGAATCTATTGCCGGATTGTTGTTAAAACCTAATTTTTCCCGGTCAAACTCATAAATTGCCCACGTTATGTCTAACTCTATGGTATTGCTATCAACCAACTTGAAATCATAAGTTGCATTTACCCAATCTTCTTGCGTTTGGGTAAGGTCATGGAGAGAATTGTAATCGTCACAATGCCCACCCCAATCCTCGCACGTCGACATACCATCTGCTGCTGCAAATGGGGCAAAAACATGCATGGTTAGCATTGCAATCATGAACGGAATGAGCAAACTCGTTCTTCTTGAGGCACCCGTGTTCGGCTCCCACATAAACGGCGCTAAGACAGTGACATTGAAATTCATTCCCCTTGTGGTATTCTCATGACTGGCGGAGTTAATCATCAAACAGGTGGTTTCTCTTTAGTGGTTGACAAAACTATCGCCTCGAGGATTCACCAGCAACTCGCAGATGGCGATTACATCAACAATCACTTAACAATCAAAGATTTGGGTTCTCAAATTGCCATACCAGTAAAAAATCCAGCCGTGGTTGCAAACCTTGCATGGTTTGATGAAAAAATGTGCAAATTTGAGCGAATAGAACTTGAAACAAAACAGTCAATCAAAACTCCTGCCCAAGATATTGCAGCAAGAATAGAAAAATTACTACAAGAAAATTCGCTACAACTCACCGAGAATATGGCGGCTTATCTTCCCAACAAATGGGAATTATTCGGTGATCTTGCCCTGGTACCAAGCGACACCTTAGTCTCTAGTGAATGGGACAAAATTTGTTCGGAAAATGAGTCATTAAATCGAGAGATTTGGCAGGTTATTGCTGATTCTCTCAAGGTTGTAAGAATCGGACGTCAATCTGAAATTGCCAAGGACGAACTACGGTCTTCACAAGTAAAACTGATTATTGGAAAGTCTGGTGAGGTAGACTTTACCGACAACGGCGTGAAGTTTTGGCTTGATGTAACAAAGGTAATGTTCTCTTCTGGTAATGTCAGTGAACGGCATAGAATTGGTGACATAGATATGACTGGAGAGGTTGTTGTAGATGCTTTTTCTGGAATTGGGTACTATACATTGCCAATGCTAGTACGTTCGAATGCCGAACATGTCTATGCCTGTGAATTAAATCCGAATTCTATCGTTGCTTTGGCGAAGGGTGCCGAATTAAATGATGTTACAGATAAGTTGACCATTGTTGAGGGAGATAATGAAATTACTCTGCGAGGTTTGACTGGCATCGCAGATCGAGTTCATATGGGTATTCTGCCATCCTCGAGAAATATTTGGCCACTAGCTATAGATTGCCTAAAGCAAACGGGAGGCATGCTTCATGTCCACATGAATGTTAAAGAAATTGAAATAGATTCGTTTGTCGATGATTGCGTGACAGAGTTACAAAAATATGCCAACCATCGTGGTTTTACTAACATCAAATTAGTTCATGTAGAAAAGGTGAAATGGTATGCTCCGCATATTAGGCATCTCGTACTTGATGTAAGTATATCCTGATCAATCAAACGATTCTGGTGGCGGTGGACCAACTGGGCGGGACGTCTCGGGCCCTGCAGCTTCATCAAATGTCAATTCATCAGTATCTTCAACCCATTTTTCCGGAATTTCTGTTCGATTTCTGGTTTGTTGGAAAACCAGCAGGACAATTACAGCGATACCACAAAAGATGATAATTCGGTAAACTAAATCTAACCACGAATCCATGTTTGAATTATCTGGAAAGGCGTCATAGTAATTTGCCACTCCATCACCATCAGTGTCATACTTTGCCTTTGAGTCGTAAGGGAAAAGGTCGCTATTATCACCTAATCCATCACCATCAATGTCGCTCCATTCTGCTCTATCATCTGGAAATGCATCTTTGTTATCACCTACGCCATCAACGTCTCTATCATAACACTCCTTGGCGTCAAAAGGCCATATATCCTCGTTATCGCCACAACCATCTAAGTCACTATCCAGCCATTCTGTCGCATCAAACGGAAATGCATCAGAATTGTCGCCAACCGTATCGCCATCAGTATCATTCCATTCAGAGGAATCACTAGGGAAAACATCTGAATTATCCCCATATGTATCATTATCAAAGTCGGCCCATTCCAGTGGATCTAGTGGAAACATATCGGAATTATCGCCATAACCATCGCCATCAATATCACTCCACTCATCAATATTATCGGGGAATAAATCTGTTGAATCAGCAAAGCCGTCGCCATCCCTATCGGGACATCCCTGTGGATTGATAGATAATCCGAATATCGTGGGACAAGCGTCTCGATTAT
This sequence comes from uncultured Candidatus Poseidoniales archaeon, assembly GCA_964412625.1. Lineage (GTDB taxonomy): Archaea > Thermoplasmatota > Poseidoniia > Poseidoniales > Poseidoniaceae > MGIIa-L1. The sequence goes on along the minus strand of CAYPPO010000008.1, from coordinate 11,006 downwards.
CACCAAACCCGTCGTCATCGTAATCTGCCCATTCGGTCTCATCATTGGGGAATTTATCGAAATTATCGCCATAACCATCGCCATCTGTATCACTACATTCTGTTTCATCGTATGGGAAATCGTCGGAATTATCTCCACATCCATCCAAATCGCTATCTAGCCATTCATCCGAATCAAGTGGGAATTTGTCTATTCCGTCTAATACCCCATCACCGTCTGTATCTTCGTCATAGATGTCTGTACCAATGTCTGCTTCCTCAACATTATCAAGTAAATCTCCGTCGATGTCTTCATCCTCAGAATCGGCACAACCGTCACCATCTAAATCATTAATATGGATACCGAGCAAGCCTCTAGGACAATTATCTTCACTATCCAATATTGAATCATTATCATCATCTAGGTCGACATCGTCAGTACAACCATCTGAATCATGATCATTCACTTGCTCGCTAAACGGGCACGGGTCAACTGCGTCATTCAAGCCGTCATTATCAGAATCACGTTGGTCTGCAGAACAACCATTGTCATCTACAACAGAACCATTCTGAGTATCTGGACAGGTATCGGCACCGTTGATAACTCCATCCTCATCATCGTCTAATTGTTCCCAAGAACACCCGTCAGTGTTTGGTAGATGATTATTTTCAGTCCAATCACATAAATCGATGACATCAATTATGCCATCACCATCGGTATCGGGAGAACCGATTGACTGGATAGCAAAATATGAGATAAATTCATGCATGACTCTAGTTGGATGTGCTTTGTCAAAAAATAGAAACTCATCTGGGTTTTGAGCAACAGTCGAAGCGCTACTACAAATTGGCAATGGTAGCAGTGTGGCTGAAGCACTGCATGCAGAGTCTTGAGTATTAGTTATCCCTAATGCCAAACTATTATCGACAATATCATTGAACAACGACCAGGCATCAATATAATGAATAGTCAGTGATAATTCTGGAATGAGATTGTTGATAAGGTTGGATAGTTTATTGTTGTATGCGATTACCTCGGCAGCAATAGTGTTTTGCTGGCTCTGACTTCTACCCAATATCTCAGGGGTTTTTTCCAAAGGCGGAAGATTTGGAATAATGAATTCTCTGGCTCCAGCGGCTGCTAATTGTCTAATATGTGACTCCATATTTGCTACTATAGTGTCCGAATTTGCCGTACCGTACAAGAAGTCATTACCCCCTGCCCATAGCGATACAACTTCATCTGTGCTAATTGATGATTGAACATTCGCTAGGTAATTCGAAATTTGAGTACCCACATTCGGTAGTAGGACATACGAGAAACCTTGTCCTGTTTGTGAGCCGCCAAATGCACGGTTGTCACCTTGTTCACTAAGCGAACCAACAGTGGTAGTGACACCATATGCTTGTGAAACATATTCTATCCAAACTGGTCCATTCGAGAATCTACCTTGCCAGTATGGTGGCACGTCTGGGACATTGAGAATGCTATCTTTGGCATTACCCATATCTGACAACGAATCTCCAAATGCCAGTAGGTTTGATATCTGTGGCATCATGGTATTTTGAAAAACCATAAATGATATTTCCCCGGTTGACAAGACTACATCATTGGAATCTAGTATTGAAAGTTGTAAGAAGTAAAAATTAGAGGAATCGAAAAAATGCTTCAGTGATAGCGGAAATTGAGTCATTGGGCCTGAGGACTGGAAGACATATTCACCAACCAAAACCTCGGCGCCGGATAAATCTTCGATTGCATATTGTGCAACAAACTGTTGATTGAATGGAGCGTCTGAAATCTCCACACTTAGCTCGATTGTTTCGTTGGACAACCAGTCATACTTCATAACAGAAATATCTACCTCAATTGAACGCCCGCCAGACGAAGATGCAAGCGGTAAAGACGCGATGGCCAGCAATAATACCAACACTGAAGCCATTCGCATATTTATACCATTAGAGGCGAAGTTGAAAGAGATATTCCCCTTGTCTATCTATTCTTCATTGAGTAAAACTGCGTCATATGTTACAACGGTGTCTTGATTCAACGAGATAGGTGGATCGACTCTAGCAACAAACAGCATGACTATGCCAAGAAGGATTAGTGCACCTACGCCCAATACTTTACCAGAAATTAGTGGTTCAGATTCCTCCGCCATTACCCCGAATCTAATCGTTCCATCAGGGTCAGCAACACCAAGCATCGTCATAGAATTAATGTGTACTTCACGAATTGGACGCCCGAGTAAATCAGGGCCTGGGTTATCGAAAGCATTGGGTGCTGGATTGGTCACCGTTGGAGTTTCTGCTATTTCACGTACGTGCGTCATGCCGTCTCTAACTATACCAAATACAGCATAGCCTCCATCATCTCTGTTTTCTGGATCTAGTCCATGTTGCTCAGTGTCTGTAATGTACCACTGAGAGTCAGCAGAATCTTCCTCAGCCCCTCGTGCCATGCCCATAGCACCATCAACGTGTGAAAGGTTCACATGGTGCTCCAGGGGTATAGTTTCCCCTGTACCCCCTCCGCTACATTGAGGCGAAGTCACCGGGTAGGCGCCGATTATCTTACACTCTGGGTCCCCGGATTGAATTACAAAATCATTGACTACACGATGAAAGAAAACTCCTTCATATAGTCCTGACTCAATATGCTGAATGATATTTGAGGTAGTGATTGGTGCCCACTGTTCAAATAACTCAATGGTAATCTCACCCGAGAGATCATCGCCGAAAATACCACTCGGATATGTAACATTAATCAGTAAAACTGCGTTACCTTGGTATGATTGATTCATGGGTGTATCCTCCTCTACAGGCCCATCAGTCCACATAGCCGGGTCGAGTCCATTCGAGCGCCATGATGGTTCGTTTGCATTGCCTGAAACATTTGTCGGTAAAAGTACCAACATGAAATTAACTACGAGGAATATAGCAACCCGTCCTCGCATGACCTTACGAGAACTATCTCACTGATGAATAATTCTACAACCAAGCGTCATACTCATGAGCAAGTAGTGTTTGGATAGTCCCATGGCAGCAGACCCTTCCGGAACAGAGGAAGAGGTCTATATTGCTGAATTGGTAGAACAATTACCTAATTCAAGTCGTCGAGAATTAAATCTCTCCATGCTTTCAACGATTGCTATATCAATCGTCTTCCTAATGCTAGCGATGTCGTTTGGTAAAGCGGTTGTTCATGACTCTAGTGAAAATAATTCTTTCTCAGGCGAATGGTGGGAAACCCCAATTCACTTGCGCCATCAAATGGATTTGCCGATGGACATGATGCGGGCACAACTACCAGTAAACGGCACTTATGAAATAAAACCATACACTGAGCATTTCGTCGAGGTTGAATTACCGCTTAGCGAGCAAGATGTCGGCTCTCCTGGTGCCGATTTGATGCATGTTGCTCTATGGCTGCCAGAAGTTGAGGAGGGTGTAAAAGTTCCAGTAATAATGACCATACATCCGTACTATGACTTTGGCGGTGAAGGAATTGTTGGAGATGATTCATCACCCAACACTGTTCCAGACGGTGGCGTTGGAAAGTGGGTTTACGACACATTTGTTCCTCACGGATATGCTTTGGCTCAAGCCTCAACCTTCGGCACTGGACAATCAACCCATTGCCAAGATGTTAAGGGCCTAGGCGAGCAAATCGGAATTCAAGCTGTTGTTGACTGGTTGGGTGAGCAAGAGTGGTCCAATGGCAATGTTGGCTTAATGGGTAAATCATATGCTGGGACAACCAATTGGGAGGCTGCACAAAATCCCAGTGAACACCTCAAAACCATAGTTCCTATATCTGGCTCAATTGGTGTTCAAGAAATGTTCTACAGAAATGGCTCCTCAGAAGCCCGAGCAATGCTATACGACGTGCTGTATGAAGGTGCCACAGCAGACCCTGGTTTTGATGACTCAAGGATGTGTACCGATGATGCAATTGGACCTTTGAATCCACTGACTACTTGGGCTGGTGCCGAAATTGGTGGAGCTCAGTGGAATGATTACTGGGATGAGCGAAGACACCTACCCGATGTACTGGAAAACTACCGTGGCAGCGTGTACTTAGTTTGGGGGTTACAAGATTGGAATGTCGATCCATACCACGCATTCCCGACTTATCAGTTGATGATTGATGCAGGAATAAACGCCAGAGCAATCGCCGGCCAATGGGCGCATAATTATCCCGACCAACCTGATCGGCACTCTGAGTTAGGCTCTGGATATGGTTTAGAAGCCTATCCAAACATGAGTAGAATGGATTGGGCTGTTGAATTATTTCAATGGTTCAATTATTATCTCAAAGACATTGGTGATGAACCTGAACCGATGGTGCAAATCCAAACCAATGACGGCAGATGGCACTTAGAAAAAACCTGGCCACCAGAAGATATGAGTTGGGACATGCAAGAGATTGGTAACAGCTGGTCGGTAACTGGAACCACGGTAAATGCTCAAGGCTCCTCGGTAACCCTTGTGAGCGAAGAATTAAGCGAATTAACTCACATCTCTGGACTGCCAACACTTCATTTGGATGTCACCACCCAAGCCTGTCAAGGTGGGCAGATATTTGCCACCTTGTATGATAATGAAAATGATTTGAGACTTGGCCACGCGACCATGGATATCCGCTATCGTGATGGAGGTTATGATGCAAAGCCAACATCACCTTTCTCATCTTACACCATGCTGATGGAATTCAATCCACTCGATGTAGTGGTACCTGCCGGTCATACTCTTCGAATTGAGTTAACCGAATCCGGTGAAGATTACTTACCTAGTCCATGTGCAACTAACCCACTAGGAGGGTTAGATGTTGATGGAGGAATGATAGGTCTGCCAATCATCGACAGGCCCAACTCTCACGAGTCATGGTTCCTTGCACCACCATGGTGGGAACAACAAGCAATACCTGCATAAGAAACCAAGAATTTGAAAGCAGCAAGAGATAACAATCCACCAAACTGGATTTGATTCCAAGATAACTTCAACTACGATGACTGAACCAAACTTAGATTCAATCGGTGGCAGGCCTACTACCCAACAGGAAATCAGCCCTGAGCAGAACAAAGAAAACTTCTGGGACAAAGTGTGATTGCACTGATGTTTATATTACAATACCGTTATATGCCAACTAGCCTTACCACAAACATGCATCCAGTAGGTAAAGTCTTCATGGGCGTCGGGGTTTTGGTAATTCTTGGCGGCGTTGTGTTGATGGTTATAGGTGGAGAAAATATAGATGATTCTGGAGAATGGAATCCAGTGGAGAAAAGCGACTTTAGTGGCTCTAGTGGAATGTCTTCCTACAGCTATGATGGTGAAGATATGATAATCATGGTAAGAGATAATGTACGATGTGATGAATTTACCATAACAATGTCAAATTCAACCGACACTATCGATTTGAAAGATGCATGTGAGGATAATGGGAAAGTACCAGTCGGCTGGGAAGACGATCCGTCTGGATGGTATCATATGGCTTCGATTTCTAGTTGGGATTTTAAGCAAGGAGAATATACCATCGAAGCTAACAACGACTATGAAGTCGTGCCACTTTGGACGGTTGTTGGAGAAGAACTAGGCGAAGCAGTGGGTGGATTTTTCCAAGGTGCTGCAGGCTTTATGGGAATTTGTTGTGGAGTTGGAGTTTTTGGATTTGGATTAATCCTGGGTCTGTTGGTAAATAATAATGAACAGAAGGTGATTGTCCAAAATACTGGTATGCCGATGAACAACATGATGATGCAACAACCTAACCAAACGATGATGACACAACCAGTATATCAAAAAAATTATGCTGATGTTCCCGTTGAACCACAGACCACTATTCAACAGCCGCAAAATGAAGGATTTTGGAATCAAGAGGAACCTAAAAACCCGTTTTGATTATTCATCTGTCGATTGGCGTTGACTAATCGAAACTCCCAGATAAAAGCCAAGACAATTCACCACCACATCGGAGATTTTGTTATCCCATGTCTCTTGAGCAAACTCGTATGGCAACACTAGTTCTAAACACTCCCAACCAACTGACAGGAGGAAAAAAACATACCAATTGCCTAGTAAAAACCGGCCTACAGCAGCCCACTGTAGGAAATGTCCAATCGACCATATGTTCAATAAAACCATTTTAACACCGGTACACTGACTAGGCTTTATCTAGCTCTTGACTGGGAATTAGTCCTATTTCCGTTACCGAGGATTCTCGGTATTCCCAAGTTGCTAACATACCAATCAAGAATCCTAGTGGCGCAACCATCATTCCTAAGATTAGAATTGGGGTTGAAACATAAATTGGGCGATCACAGGCTAGCATTCTAAGCCAGATATATCGCCCTGCTAAAACATCAAAAGCTAGGAAATGGAGCCACGCCACTATGATTACTTTGTCGTCTGAAAAGAATTCCACAACTATTTCTGGCGTCGGCATCTCTGCACCTAGAGTAATGAAGATGTCCGGTAGACTAGGGATGGCAAGAATCGCATAAGGAATGCATAATGGCAATACGGCAATTCGGAGGTCACCAACTATTTTTTTGGTAATATCATGACGTGGAGCGAACCACATAAGAACCCACATCGGGATAATGTAAATCGAAGATATCCAAAACATCACATTCTCTATTGCCATATTCACTCCTCCTCAAGATACTTTTTAGCATCGTACTGTAAGAATTTACAGTAAAATGCTGGTAGTAGGATTAGGCTGGATAGTAGTGCCAAGGTAATCGCAACAACGAATGCCTGGCCAAACAGCTTCAGTGGTAATAGAGCCGATAAATTCAGTACAGCAAATCCACCTGCCGTGGTAAGTGCAGCACCAAACATAGCCCTACCGGTGGTTGCTGAGGCTTTTTCCACCCATTCTTGCTGATTTCCCCGTGGGTTATGCTCAACTTCTTCTTCTAATCTTGTAGTAAAGTGAACTGCATAATCAACACCCAAACCTAGAGACAATGCCCCGATAGTTACTGTTTGTGGATTTATGTTGTATCCGGTGAAGCCCATTATGCCATATACCCAACATACCACCATCATCAATGGTATCCAAGAAACAATTCCCCTAGCAAAACCTTGAATTGGATTGTTTTGCCGTACTGAATGTATTGAAACTAACATAACTAAGATGACGATTGCGACTATTGCAGTTGATTGAATCGATGATGCTGCGACATCTGATGTTGTTTGAGCATTAATCAAACTTCGACCGCTGACCCTTAATTTCCCGTCATCTGGTATTTCTCCTTCAACTTGAGACAATATCCCCTCTATTCGTTCATTTAGGTCAACAGTCGCTTGCCAATCTAGGGTATTAGCTTGGAAGGAAATCAGTGTCTGTTTTCCGTTTGAATGTAGTAGTGCTGCGCTTAACTGACGCCCTGTCTCATTCACTAGCAACCAATCTGACAAATTATACCAAGCATCTGTTGCACCGCTACTGATGTCTGTCATGATTTGATCCAACCGGTCGTACTGGGTTCGAGATTCTTGAATTAGGTCCCACAAACCGTTAGGCACCCCTGTTACATCTGGGCTGGCCGAAATTGCCGTCATTGTGATATTCCATGAAGCCCAGCCTTCAGAACTCAACACATCTCCATCATATACGACATAAAGTGGTGAGCGACTATTTTGAAACTCATCTGAAAGTAAGATAAAATCAGCAACTACAGGTATACTTTGATCGAACTGATCTCTTTGCTCAAATCCAACTTCTAATTGCTGGAAGCCGATAAACATTGGAATGAGCAGTAATACCGCAATAACTCCTACTTTTACTGGCTGCATTGATAGACGACCTAATCCTCTTGCTAGCGGCCCTATCTCGATTTTACTCGCCTTATCTATTGGTAATTTCTTTGCTGGGATTAAGGTCATTAAGGCAGGTAGCGCTGAGATACTCAGCAGATATATGAAGAATAATCCGATAGCAATTACAGTTCCAAATACTTGCAGGAAAGTAAGTGCTGACAATCTAAATGACAGGAAGCCAACCACGTCGGTAAAAATTGCGATAAGTAACGCAATTGAGGTAAATATTGTCCCACGGCGAATCGCTAGTTTCCTTGCTTCGATAGAAAAATCGCGCATAGTTTCAGCCGACGCACCCTCTGGAGAATTCTTCAATTCTTCCCGTATTCTCAACACTACGTGTAAGCCATAGTCAACACCAATGGCCAGCAATAACACCGGAATTGAGTTCATTGCGGCATTAAAAATCATGTTGACGCCAAGGAATTCTAACCAACCAGAGAGACCATAAGTTGCAGCAATCGCAGATATTGTCAATACCATCACATATGCAGTCTCTCGCTTACTGCGAAAATTAAACCAAAGAATCAACGCCAGCAAAAAGAATGCTGAACTGGTAAGGATGCCAATCTCTTTACCCAATGTCTCGGTTGCACCAACGCCAAATTGAGCGAACGAGAAGCTTCTAATCTCATCATCACCAGTATCTTGTTGAAGTTTCTCTACTAGTGATTTAGACCATTTAGTAATGTCATTTTGCGTGGAATCAAAATCTGTTGCGGACTTGCCATGAACCACTGGGTCGTTACTTATCACTAGGGTAGTGATAACTGGACCAGACATATTCCACGGATCGTTTCTCTCATCAACCGGGATATTGGATAATATCGCTTGTTTAAAATCGATATCCTGTAAGCCTTTCATCATATTTAGTTGCCCAAATATTGGCCCCGTATTAGCCGCAATTAATCCAAGCTCCTCTTGAGATTTATTTTCCTGCAGTAACGATGATAATTGACCGATTAATCCATCTAGTTGATTAGATAAGTCAGCGCCAGAATCAATCCTAACCAACCAAGATTCCGGATTAGAAAAATTCCATTGTATTAGGCGTTCGGCCGTAACTGGTTGAAATTCAGGTATTGCTGAAGAGGCGCTATTTAGCGATTCCAACGAGGAGGCTAAACTAGAGGAATTAGATTGCCTTACTATCTCAATAGAATTGGACAATTCACTCAGCCATCCTCCTGAGTTCTGTAAATCTTGTAATGTGTGCCATTGGATTACGGAACTAGCCATCCCAGTATTTGGTTGGGTACCAAACAACGGATATTGGTAGGGCAGAAAGCTCTTATCGAGCAATAATTGTGCTTCAATGTATGCCAATTGTGTCCACGTTTCTTGGAGTAACAAATCACCTTGGTCTACCTCATCAATGACTCGTACGAAATCAACCGATGCTTGATACTCTTCCTCAATATCATTGAGCAATGACACTGTTTCATTATCGGGGAAAAACCCATCTTCACTATTGTCAAATTTTAGATGCATTGCCCCAGAGGCCAATAAAATAACCACTGCAAATAGACACGCCAAAACTGTGCGCGGTTTATCGACGCTTGTTTCAGTCAGAGCAAAGAATGGATTTCGCATGTTCGACAATTCGAAGTTTTGCTTATAGTGATGTGGTATTTACCACAGTATGAGATGTACGATTACTTGACTGGGCAATGGAGTCGAATTACTCATCATAGGGTTCCCAGTCTTCTTCACCCTCCAAGCGGTACCACCAATACCCATCTTCATCCTCAAACCATTCTGTACCGTCTTCGTCAATGGAGTAACCTTCAGGATATTCTTCCTCTGAATTAGGGTCCAACATACCAGTTTCTTCCGTTATCTCTTGCTTTACTCTACTGACATCTTCATCTGCATCCGCAAATACTCGGTTAATTACGCCAATGTTTGCTACATGATCACCTTCTCGGATTGCTTTATCTGACTCTTTGAGAAATTCTTGTGCCATTTTGCTCTTGTACTCCTCAAACTCGTCTCTTCCGAAGCTGCCAGTAAATTCGTTACCCTTAGCCCGCATTAATTGATCGAGGTTTTGGCGTTTCTTGCCTTTCAGAGCCGGCGCGTCTGGAACATCTCCCATGTAAAACGGGTCTTCATCTTCATCTAACTTCGGGAAGGTTCTACCTTGTGGGTCAGATTCTTCAATAGCCTCGATAATTAGGTCATGTTCCTCTTCATCAATTTTTTCCTCGTCGTAATTTGTCGCAGTAATAGTGACTAACTTTTCCAAGTTCTTTGCTAACATTCTCTCGTTTACGCTAGTTTCAACCAATTTGTCAACTTGTTTCAGTAACCTCTCATAGGGGCTCCCTGCAATGGCACCGATGAACTTGCCCAGTCCACGTTTCTTCCGCGCCATAGGCGGCAATGATAGTCCATGCAATATGAATTTAATGATTACAAAAAACGGGCAGTTTCATCAATAACCACATAGTCGGTCTTAATGATAAGATGGTTGAGGCGTGGCTAGAAGAAATCATGACCTCATACAACCAAGAATCATATGATGCAAGAGATTCTTATGCGGCACAATTGCACATGCCGGGAGAGATTTTCCAGGATTTGGTATGGTGGGCGTTAAAATCACTACCCGACGAGATATTAGTAGGACTTGATATTGACTATAATCGAAAACAGAATCCCGAGGTTGACGAACTATTTGCGAGTAATCAGCAAGTTGACGGATTGTTCCAAGGACAAGGATTTCTGATTAATGAGGCCCACATTGTTAACCGTGGCAATTCGTACTCAGTTCACCACCTACCCGAAGATTGGACCGATGATATTTTTGCCCCTTCGCGCGGGGCTAGAGCTGGTAGGTTTACCCACTGGTTACACACCCATCCAAATGCTCCAGCCATACCAAGTGACGCCGACGCAGATGCCGCCCAAGAAACAACAGGAGTTGACATGATTTTAGGATTGAGATTTTCACCATCAGGGCCACTTCCCTGGTTTGACGATGTCGAAGGTAAGCGGCGAATCTTAGGCAAAGAAGCAGTCTTTACCCCCGAGTCAAATTCACGTAGAATCAGGTTTGATAATAGTAATCTGTCTGTGGTTGGAATTGCTCCAAGTGGACATGCTATCCACGAAGTTCAATTGATTGCATTTCATAAAACCGGACTAGGTGTAAACGTAATTTTCACCGATAGCAATAATTTACCATATGGCTGGAAT
>CAYPPO010000007.1:0-56027 GCA_964412625.1 uncultured Candidatus Poseidoniales archaeon | reverse complement strand
GGGTTGATTTCGTCCATTTCGATGAGTTGTTCGTACGGAACATTTGCTTCTGCAAGTAAGACGTTCATGTGACCCGGCATTCGACCAGCAACTGGGTGGATAGCATATTTGACATCCGTATCGTATTTTTCTGCGATAAGATCAGCGAATTCCTTGACTTGGTGCTGGCATTGGGAGACAGCCATTCCGTAGCCTGGTACGATGATGACTTTTTGAGCACCATCAAGCATCATGGCGACTTCGTCAGGGTCTGAACCAACTTTCGTTCGTGTCAACGAATCCTTTTCTCCTGTTCCTCCAAATGATTTGAACAAGACATCGGGCAGAGTTCGGTTCATCGCCTTGCACATGATGAAGGTCAAAATCAAACCAGAAGCGCCTACTAAAGACCCAGCGACAATCAATACCGAGTTGCCGATAATAAAGCCTGTAAAGGCTGCTGCGATACCAGATAATGAATTCAGTAGGGAAACGACGACTGGCATATCTGCTCCACCAATCGGAAGCACCAAGACAATACCGAGTACAGCAGAAATTCCAATGATTCCCCAAAGGTAATCTGTATTCGTTGGTGCATCGATACTAAGGTAGATCAATACCGCAACACCAGCGACCATCAGGACCTTCAGAGGATTGAGCCATACAGGCCCCCAAGTTGGTGTTTTGACCCACTTTCCGAAGATGCTAACTCCACCCTTGAGTTTGAACATGGCGAGAATGGAGCCCGTGAGCGTCATCCATCCTACAAGTGCAGACAAACCTGCTGCAACCATTATGACAGTTAACTCAAGTTGCTCAATCTGGCTATGGTCCGAGGTGCCTTCGATAAATCTCCAAATTTCAGAGAGAGCAACAAGTGCGGATGCTGCCCCACCAAAACCATTGAACAAAGCAACGAGTTCTGGCATACCTGTCATTTCGACTCGAATAGCCATCCAGAGTCCGATGAGTGATCCAATGACGAGACCTGCGCCGATGAGAGCCCATTCAATTCCTTCGCCAAGCCCCATTTGAAGAATGGTTGTAAGGACTGCAACAAGCATACCGAGTGCTCCCAGCTGATTTCCGAATGGTGCGGTACGTGGATGTCCAAGCTTCTTCAAACCGAAAATGAACAACGCAGCGGATAAGAGGTAACCGAGTGAAATCCATTCTTCCATTTCAGTTGCCTCCTCTCTTCTTTCCAGCGATCATATTCAGCATTCGGTTGGTAACAGCAAAACCTCCAACGACGTTAATCATGGCGAGTACAACAGCAACAAATGCAAGGATGCCAGAGACAGCGGTATCCCCTCCCTCGTAAGCCACATTTGCACCGATTAAAGCACCAATAATCGAGATACCTGAAATCGCATTTGCCCCACTCATTAGAGGCGTGTGGAGTGTTGCTGGAACCTTCGTAATCAGTTCAAATCCAAGGAAGATTGCAAGTACGAACAGTGTTATGTTTCCGATCAAAAATTCTGGCGTCATTCTATCGCCCCCGCTAGCCTTGTTTGTTTTTCATGCAGTTCTCCATTTTGACAAATGAGAACACCTCCCATTCCGTTGACATAGAAATCGCTTCCTTCAGGAGCACCAACAAGAATGTCGTCCTCTTCTGAGATGACGATTACGCCATCACTGACAAGCGAAGTGATGAATGTGGTGAGGTTGTTTGAGTAAAGCATGCTTGCGGTTGTGGCGATTGTACCTGGTAGGTTTGAGGTGCCAACAACAATGACGCCATTCTCGGTTGTGATGACTTCACCGGCGACAGTATCCTCACAATTTCCACCGACATCAGCGTTCATATCGACGACAACTGCACCTGATTTGAAATCCTTTACTGCACTCGACGGAACAGTAATTGGAGCAGGTCGGCCGAAAATTCGAGCGGTTGTGACAATAATGTCCGCATCGGATGCAACACCACATACTGTATCGTTGACTTTTTGAATGAATTCAGGCGTCAATGGCTTTGCATATCCTGCCTCATCTTCAAAATCATCCATCCCATCGACTTCGATGAATCGTCCGCCAACAGATTCGATTTGTTCAGCGGCTGATTTTCGTACGTCCGATGCATAAACGACTGCGCCCAATCTTTTAGCCGTCGCAATCGCTTGCAGACCAGCGACTCCACTTCCCATAACAACCACTTTCGCAGGTCTGACTGTACCTGCAGATGTGGTCATCATTGGTATCCCCTTGGGCACGTTTGCAGCACCTAATAGAACTGCTTTGTACCCGGCGAGGTTATCCTGGCTAGAGTTAACATCCATCGATTGCGCCCTGGATAGTCTCCTCGGAATCATGTCCATTGACATTAGTGTTATGTTTGCTGCTAAGCATTCCTTGACATAATTGGGGTTTCGAAATGGATCTGCTACACAGGCTAAGTTAGTGTTTTCAGCTATTCCCTCAACACCCGGAAAATTGATGCAAATGATGTTCGCACATCCGAGTACTTCGTTGCGAGGTACAACTTTTGCTCCTGCATTTTCGTACTCTGCATCGAGGTAGTTTGCTGAAATTCCTGCACCCTTTTCCACCAGTACTTCGAATCCTGCCTTGAGTAATTTTTTAAGGCTAGAGGGAACGATAGCTACTCTTGTTTCATTGTCTGGTTCTTTTGGCACACCTAGTCTCATTTTGTCCACCGACCCGACTAAAGCAATCGGGTCAAACTGGGCTAAACAAAGGAGGCTTTTAGATAAGACGCTTCTAATCATAAATCATAAATTTTAAAATTCGACCATCTAACTTATTGAACGCCTATGTTTGCCTCGTTCTGATAGGTGTAGTTTATGTCGAATCCAAGAAAAAAAATTGCTGTAATTGGTGCGGGTAATGTCGGGGCAACATGTGCTTTTGTTTTAGCACAGAAGAAGTTAGGAGATATCGTACTGTTGGACATATACGAAGGTTTTGCGAAAGGTAAAGCACTTGACATGTCCCAAAATGGGCAGGTGCTGAATTATGATGGCAATCTTACTGGGACTTCAAATTATGAAGACATTGCTGGTGCTGATGTTGTGGTAGTTACCTCTGGCTTTCCTCGACAACCAGGGATGACCCGTGAGGATTTAATCGCTAAAAATGCTAGTATCGTAAAAGAAGTTGGAGAAGGTATCAAAATTCATGCACCAAATTCAATAATCATCATGGTAACTAATCCACTTGATTTGATGACTTATCACATGCAGAAAGTTACCGGTTTTCCATCACACAGGGTTTGTGGCCAAGCTGGTGTCCTTGATAGCGCAAGAATGACTCATTTTGTCGCTGATGCCGTGGGATGTTCTGAGGAAGATGTTCAAGCAATGGTGCTTGGCGGTCATGGTGATACTATGGTTCCATTGCCTCGATTTACTACCGTTGGTGGAATCGCTATAACTCACTTACTTGACGAGGAAACGATCGACGCAATTTGCCAGAGAACAGCCTCTGGCGGTGGCGAGATTGTCAAATTACTAGAGCGCGGCTCGGCCTTTTACGCACCAGGTTCAGCCGCAGCAATTATGGCAGAAGCGGTTTTGAATGATCGCAAGAGACTTATCCCCGCATCTGCTTACTTAACCGGTCAATACGGTTTGAATGATGTTTACATTGGAGTTCCAGTTATTCTAGGCGCTAGTGGCATCGAAAGAATTGTCGAACTGGAACTAACCAGTGGCGAATTGACGAGTTTGCAAGGTTCTGGTAATTTTTACAAATCACAGTTGACCGAGATATTAGGATACTAGAGTTTTTGTTAGAAAAAGAGATTTGTTATTACCTACTGTAGATGGTTTTGCAGATGTCGCTTTGGAGTTATCCTGGCTTATCAATCGATAGATACCTCGACCTCTAGTCCGCATTCTTGTAAGAATCTCTTGACCTGTGTAGCATCCTTTATTCTCATGAACTTGATAACCGAGTCCACACTGATAGGGGTTTACTGAACTAGTAATTTCGTAATTATACCATGGCACTAGATTGTTAATGCGCCAATCTGTAAACGTCTTGATATTTCCGTCGCACAATTTCCGCTTAAAATTTATTGAGTATAACTCAATACAATACGTGTTGTTGATGTTTATTATTGTAGTTTCACCGTCTTTAATTACATTCTGTGACAGACAATCTTCATCATACAACAGGTCGATATGATTTAATTGACTGACGTCATTTATTGTTACATCTTGTGACAATACTTTGCTGTTCAAATAGTCTTTTAATCCAGCAAAATCATTGGCAATTGTTACGCCAACAATCATATTATTCAACTCAAAAAGATGCAGTTGAGCGAGAATTTTTGCTCGATTATTTAGCACTAATGAATCAATTACCTTGTTATCAGTAAAATCAATTTTATTCGATGACAGACCGTCAAGGAATTTTTTTGAGTCTATGCCAACAAAAATGAGTACTCGCGCTTCATTAAAAGCCAATCTAGGCACTGAATCACCTAAGCAAACGATTCTCCACAGCCACATGAAGACTTGGCGTTGGGGTTATTGATTTTGAATCCACCACCCATTAATCGATCTTCGTAATCTATTTCAATTCCGTTTAGTAAATGACTTGATGAATTTGGTACAAGTATCCTAAAACCAGAAATGGATAATTCTTGGCAATCTATTTCTGTATCTTCAACTATTTGTAAATCATACATATATCCAGAGCAACCTCCAGATAAGACTCCAACCAAGAGCGCCATACTTCTATCATCTCCAAAAGCTTGGTCTAGCATTGAGTGAGCATTGGGCGTTATTGTAAGTTCTACCTCTACGACATCTGGAGTCTGTACGACTATCGGGCTAGCGCTTTCACACGTTCCGCAATCCATGATTAGCCCAACAGGTTCATATCTATGAATATGTGCATTAAATGATGCAAATTAATCGATTATTGATATTTCATAGCAACAGGCATTTTCATCGTCAACGCATTGCCGTTTGCATGATTTTATGTCCTTGTTGTACCGCTCTTTTACCACTCCAGCAATAACACTCTCGTCCATGTTGCAGAAAAATAGCGCTTTTTCAGGCTGGCCATCACAAGCATTGCCATCGCTAACAGTGATTGTGGTTGGTGGAAGTTTATCAAATTCAATTTCGCCCATGCCTAAATCAAGCCATTCTGATTGGATATTGCTCCAAAATATTTCATCATCGTTTATGTTTTGGAGTTTTACGGCCAACTCTTGGCCAATTCGGAAACCAACATCTTGAAACAACTGATTTGTGTTAATACCTAAAGCCGTCAAGGTGTTAGATTGAGGAATATTTTGATCATTAACTATTTGCCCACCTTTGGTTAACACTGCGTTTGAATTAACGTTAATCCCCATCTTTATGGATTGTTTGAATTTTTCATAAAATGAGCCATCACCAAGTGTAAGTCTAAGTGGTTCTGTCATTAGCCCGTCGACCATCTTAGCCTTCGCAGTTTGATACGCAGAGGCAGCGTTCCATTGTATGTTCAGTAATTCAGATTGAGCACTTAACAACATTTCAGATTCCATCAAAATCGCGGTATCATCTTTGCCTCTTCCGGTCGGAGAATCTTCGGTCTGAACAAATTGGATGCCAACTTCATTATCAACAAACACCCCACATAGGTTAAACTCTGGATGATGTCTAATCTCTAGTCGTGGGTCGAGTTTATCATAAAATCTAATGGTTTTTTCATCTATACAAACCACTAATTTTATGTCGACATTACGATTTAGCGCCTCGTTTATCGAATCCATGCATCCAGATCGTAAAATATGTAGAATCCCCCACTTTCCTAATAGCAGCCAAATACGCTCTTCTGCTTCTGAAACTATTGATTCTATAGTCGCATGAATCGTGTGGCGATCTTTCAAAACAGAAAAGGAATCTTCTTCATGATTTGAAGAGGTAGAAATTATGGCGTAATTCGACGATGTGGCCAATGAATCTAGGTTTTCATTAATTCTTCTCAAATCCATTTCTTTGGTTCTGATTATTTGTTTAAACACTTCTTTGATTGTCATGCCAAAGAATCGGATGGGCTTGTCGAGAGTGGCCTTTACTAGGCCCTTTTCTTGTAACTTTTTTAGTGAATTGTAAGCATCCATTCTGGATAATCCTAAGCGCTTGCCGATTTCACTTGCCTTTGCAGGCGGTTGTGATGCCATATCAATGATTAGCAGCGCGTGTTTTTCATCCAAGCCCGCCTCAATCAGCTTTTCGATTATGTCATTGTTATTGGTCAAAGAATCACCTGTTCTTCTTTTTCTGCTCTTTGATTAAGATGTTACATCTGCGGATTTGGTCTTTCGTTCGCTTTATTTCATCCTTTGTAAGTCCTCTAGGTATCGCTTGTTCGAAACACTTGACAGCGTCTTGATACCTCTCCATTTCTGCATATGCAGTACCCATGTTATACAACGTCTTGCCTCTTACTTCCTCTGGCTTTATGAGCATTGCTTGGTGATATGATTCGACACATGCCGGATAATTTTCTAGATAGTAAAAAGCATTACCTCTCCCGTTTAATATTCGAATTACCATTTCATCATCATTAGAGAATGAGGGTAAGGCTCGGTCAAAACAAGACAAAGCTTCAGCATATTTACCGGCTTCAATCAATGCGACACCTTGATTGTACCAAGATATGTCTTGATTTGCAACAGAATTTGATGTAGGGTTGCGAAATTCTTCCTGTACGAGTGAATTATTCTGGACATCTAATGCTGCTTTGGCTAAGTCAACCTGGGGGTTTGTCGTTGTTTCGGGAGCAGGCAATTCTGGTTGAGGCCTTGCTAGTAGTTGATTTGCTGAGAGCATTTGTTCTTGGTTCACCTCACTGGTAGGGCTCTGTGTTTCTATGTTAGAGTCGTGCTCGATGGTTACATGTTCTACTTTAGGAGATTCGATAGCCTGTGAGCCGCTTGTTGTCAAACTTGGACTAGCATTTATACTTTCAATTTCTGATGCCTTGATGCTACATTTCTCAGCAGTGTTGGTATCTCCAGCAGCATACAACGCTTTTGACAAACCTCTCCATGTCTCGGGGTTGTTTCGATTTGTTTGTATCAAACCCTTCCATATCTTTACCGATTCCATGTGATTATTCGCCATCGTGTGTGCTCTTGCGTGTAGTTCCGTCTCCCCGTCGCCGAGTATATCTAGTGCGGTTTGCGCCATGTCGGGGCCTTCTGGCAGTGTAGGGGGCAAACCTGATTGAGATTCAAGGACTCTTGATTCTCCTTCTGCTAATTCGATTAGCGTGGTGGCAAGCTCCATCTTTATCGGGCTTTCAGGATTGGCCACGACCAATATCGTTGCAGCAGATAAGTATGCTTGAGGGTCCTTTAATTCCATTGCTAATGGTGCCCACTTCTCAGCTGCTTTGATGTATGAGGGGTCCTCTCTCAAAGCATTG
This sequence comes from uncultured Candidatus Poseidoniales archaeon, assembly GCA_964412625.1. Lineage (GTDB taxonomy): Archaea > Thermoplasmatota > Poseidoniia > Poseidoniales > Poseidoniaceae > MGIIa-L1. Next base: position 48,647 of record CAYPPO010000007.1, on the reverse strand, counting down.
GAAAAGCACTTTGATGCCTCATCTAACATACCCTTCTTTTGCTTTAAGGAACCTAGATTATACCATCCTTTAGGATTTGATGGGTCTAATTTTTGGGCATGCTCAATTGCTGATATTGCATGATCTTCTAAATCTAATCTAGCCATTGCACCTCCAGCAATTAACCACGATTGTGCATGTTTAGACGCTTTGTTTTTTAGGTGTGGCTTAAGCAGTGCTAAGGCCCCTTTTGGGTCACTAGATTGGATTAATCTTTTTGCTTCTTCAGCTAAACTGTCTAAATCCAATTCGTCCGCTATTTCTGGTTCGATTGGAACTACAGGCAAATCAGGGATTGCTTGGACAACAGGTTGCGAAACCTCTATTCTATCTTGTATTTCTTCGGTTGCGACAACCATGCCTGCCGCAGACCTCAACTCATCAATATCCAATTGTTGATTATCATCAAAATCATGGTGAACAGCTTCATCGAGTATTGCTTTTACATTGGTCACTCCTGTCTCTTGAACTACCTTTGCAACATCATCCTGATCAAATTTATCGATTTGCTGAACTGTTGTCATCGACTCTAAAGGTTTGGAGGACGCACTTCCCTCGCACCTATTCTTGACCTCTAAAATTGAGGGGTGGCCTGGATAAAATTCTAATGCCTTGAGAGACATATCGTATGCCCCTGCTTCATCACCAATGCGCTCTAGTAATATGCATAGATTGGCCGTTGCTGGGGCATGATTTGGATTGACATCCAAACATATTTGAAACGCTTGTCTAGCGCCTCTAGCATCTTGTTGGGCTTCAAGTAGCACACCGCGATTAAACCAAGCCATATCTGATGATGGGTCAAGCGAAATAGCCTTATTGAAGGCAGCAAGGGCTGATTTAGAATCTCCACTCCTAGAGGCTTCTTCGCCAGTTATTAACAATGATTCGACTTGGCCACTGATACTATCGTCGCCGCTGGCGTGTTCATCGTTTGGGTATTGTTCCATATGCCTCATATTAATGCCAGTGGAGACTAATCATAAGGGTTACTTATGTATGTATGTTATGACACTTACATTCAATAACTGTGAATACTTCGCAGAAATATGACTAATCGTACTATCAAGGTTCTAGGGCTTAGTGGGGAATATAGACCTACGTCAAAATGCGGTATGTTGGTAAATCATGGACTTCAAATTGCCGAATCATTAGGTGCAGAGGTCCACTTTTGGGATTTAGATGTAAAGCCACTACCACTGGTCGGTGAAGAAGGTTGCTGGGAGGATGACAATGTCAAAGAATTACAAGAACTCGCAACACAGTGCGATGCTTTCTTGTTATCATCTCCGGAATATCACGGTACTATGTCAGGAGCGATGAAGAATACGTTAGATTGGTTATATAGCAAACATGTCAAAGGCAAAGTATTCGGGCTGATGTCTACACTTGGTGGCGCACAAAATTCGAACACGCTAAACCACATGAGAATCGCACTACGATGGTTACATGCTTGGCCAGTACCAGAACAACTTGCCATAGGAAGAGTCAAAGAAGCCTTTGATGATGATGGTAATTTAGTTAATGATGATACAAAAGAACGACTAGAAAATTTAGTAAAATCGGTAATTGAAACAACAAAAAAACTTTCCAAGTAGGTGTGAGATTTGTTAAAACCACGCTTTGAGGATGCTTTTGGCGGTTCTTACATCTTAGTTGAACCAGGACAATTTACAATGGGCGACATCGTTGGTGACGGCCTTGCACGGGAGTTACCTACTCACTTAGTGGACATAGAATCCCCCTTTTTCATCGGTCAAAGACCGGTGACCCAAATTCATTGGGAGACGATTATGGCTCACAATCCATCAAAATTTCAGGAAGGTTGGAGTTCTGGTCTCAGGCCAGTTGATTCGGTAACATACACCGATTGTTTGGAATTTATTGCCAGACTAAATGAGTCATTTAATGCACCTCAGCTATCCTTAGAGGGACTCTGGCGACTACCAACCGAAGCAGAATGGGAATATTGTGCAAGATCAGGTACAGAAACCAAATGGAGTTTCGGTAACTTTGATGGGGATTTAGATGAATATGGCTGGCACGCCGGTAACTCGGGGGCTTCAACAAGAGAAGTTGGTCTTAAAAAATCAAACAATTGGGAAATTTTTGATCTGTATGGTTTAATTTCTGAATGGTGTCAAGATAATTATCGCAATGACTACACAATTTCCAGCAAACAATCGGCATACATTGATGGTTCTGACATCCATTGTGTTAGAGGAGGTAGTTGGTTCACAGAAAGTGATTCAACCAGAAGCTCAGCAAGGTCTTATGCAAAATCCAATAAAGCAAGTGATGGAATAGGCCTAAGGTTAGTTTGGGAACCAATTTGAATTATTCTTCTTCGACTATTATTCCCAGACTCTCATCCAGTGGTTTCAAGGTTTGATTACTCGGTGTTATACCTTGGCCTATTGACCATTTCCTAGTAAATTTGCTATCCAGAATTGTCATTAGATTCTTTTCTTTTAGTAGATTTATTCCTGCAGCTGTTCGATGCATTACTGGTGAGATGTCCTCATGAAATAGTGAATCTAGAATCTCGCATATATCCTCAAATTTTCTTGTTCCGTCACATAATTGCCAAAGCATACTGTTCTTTTCGTCCAGCGGTCTCCTAATTTCTTTGGGCGCTCTGAAAATTTTGGCAAGGATACTTTCTAAGCGGTTGAATTTCTTTTCAATTCTCAGTATTACTTTTCTTCCGCTAATATTACTAATTTCGGGTTCTAAACCGACCTCGCCGAACAGCCCCCACCAAACCGGCAATCTGCACGGGTATTTCCCATACATAATGTGATTCTCAATACCGGATAGAACCATACAAAACCCTCAAAAATCGATTAGCGTCCATAGTAACATAGTTGTCATTGCAATGACTCCTGAAAATGCAGTAAATTTGGTCAGTTCTATTCTTTGAGTGAAATTTCTCAAATACCAAGTTAATACGCCACACACAGAAATAACTATCCAGAGTGCATACCATAAAGGAGGATAATCTGCCACATTACTTCCTATTCTTCATATCTAAATATTGTTGCCCATAATACCGCCATTGTTCTGTTGTCCATCCTTGTGGTAGTCCTTCTTGCGGTATTGGTGGGTATTCATTGTCTTTTTGTGGTGTGATATGGGTGTTACTTACCTGAGCTAATGGTTGATGTACAGGATTAACAGTAGTCATTGATATTGGCGGGCCAGATATAGGTGGGCCAGATTTTTCAGTGTCTAGCTGTTGGCCATCATCTTCACGACCTCGATATCTTATCAACAATATTGTAAAAATTATTGATAGTAAAAGAATTGATATCGTGATTCCACCCACTAGCGGAAGGGCTATACTTGAATCATCATTGACTGGCTTTGAAAATTTAAGCACTTGAGAATCGCTACTTATCAAAACATCGTTATTGTCATATAATGACATTGTAACTATTCCATCATATATTTCTCCAGAATTTACTACCTCACAATAAATGGATTTCATCCTGCTGATGGAATTTATCAATTCCTGTTCGATTTCTATTCCGTCGCTACTTACTACTGTCGATTCACAAATCAATTGCCAATCATTAGGGGTTGAGAATTTTGCAATATATTGTTCATCAGAACTGGATTTGGTAGAGATATTAAGCCATAAAGCACCGATATCACCGTTTACATCACCAGCCTGGCTTGACAACATTGATGAGATTTCTCTAACATAATCTACAACTATAATTGTAGTAAATGTCAAACTTTCAAAGCCATTGTTCATGCTCGATAATGAGAAATCGAAGGAGATTCTAGAGTCGATGTCTATATCTTCTGGAATAATTAAATCAATTCTAACTGTCCGGCTACTGTTCTTTTCTAAAGATATTATGTTTACTTTATTAAAATCATACAACACACCCGTATTCCCGATTGTCATATAGCTAATTATTTCTTTATCATATGATTCACTGTACAAGTTGGCAAATATTTGTAAATCTTGTTCCCCTACATTGCCTAAATTGTTAATATCAAAACTTATTGAAGTACTGTTACCAATTCCTGAAAAAATTGTATTTTCTGGCTCAGACAATACCAATTTTCTAACAATATCAGTTACTAAAGTAAGGTCCAGAGAATTATCATTAGTATCAATGTCGGGTCCAAACATAGTAGGGAATGCGGAGATTACTAAATTGAATATTTGACTATGATCTGTACCATCCGGTATATCAATGGAAATTATCACCAATTTTTTACTGTCAAAGTCTGACATTTCTCCCAATTGTATTGTATTTCCCACTTGTTCATTTTCGACGCTATATGTATGCTGCCAATTATTGGGCAGACCATCAACTATCAACTCGGTTGGAACAGGGCCGTTACCTAGATTCGCTAGCTCGACGCTGATTTCATTCAAACTGCCTGGTATAAGCACGTCTGGTGCATAAATTAATTTCAGGGCTAGGTTATTTATTTGTGCAATTTGTAAGTCTTTTGTCGTGGGTGATGTAAATACTTCGCCACTTCTCTGTGAAACTGCTGAACCGAAGTATCCCGGACAATCATCTCCAACCTGGGCAGTTATCGGTGCAGTAATTTGAGCACTAAATGTTCCGCTATCACCAGAATTGAGATATAATTGTTCAGGAAATACATCGGAAATCTGCCAATCATTGTCGCCCGCAAGGATGACATTTGGTTCAAATATATCTTGAACAGAGGCATTGTTTGTTACAGTGAATGATACCGTGACACTTTCGCCAGGAATAACAGCCATATCGTTCTGGATTGATGGTGCATTGATTGATATTGAAGCATTGCTTACCATGCTCGCAATTACCTCAACGGTTATCATATCAGTACGTGATGAATCATTTTGAGAGGTGGCGATTAGGTCAAAAAACCCTACAGAATCTGGCACAGCATCACTACTGACGCTGTATGTTAGCATAACTTGCACATTAAATCCAGGTTGGACCAAGATTTCACTAGGCTGATTCCATGCGAAGGATACACTCCATCCGAGTGGGAGCGCATCATATTCGAGCGATAAACTGAACACGTCCGGCGCTCCCCCAACGTTGGTAATCGATATTGAAGTGAAACAAGACGAACCGGGATTACATCTAATTAATTCGGTTAAAGGTGAAAACTCCGGTATCCTATCAGGTATTACCTCAAGTTGCAAAATCAATTCTGATAAAACGGTGGGGTGTGTTTGGGATGATGCTGTGAAGGTGACAGGATAAAAGCCAATTGTTTCACCACTTTTGGGCCGATAATTCAATTCAATTGTCTTTGTCTGACCTTTTTCTAGATATACTCCGTTCGATTCTGTGATACTTACTCCATTGGATGTGGAGAAGTAATATTGCCAATCAGCCGGTATTCCAACAATTTTAGGGGTAAATGATTCCGATACATTACCAGTATTGGTTAACTCGATAGTTGCGCTGCCCCAATCGTAAGGTACCGTTCCGGATGTGGTAATACCTGTTGATGAAAGAGCATATTCTGTCGCGCGAAGTTGTTGATCATAAACAATCACAATATCATCCATCCACAAGCCGATATCATTGATGCTGGAATCACTAGTAAAGCCGAACCTAAACTGTGAGTTTGCGTGAAAACTCTGCTGAGGAGCGGGAATTAAGGGAGAAAATCCTCCCGCATGATTTACCGACCAAGTTTGCCAATTGGCTGAATCAGATATGTCATTATCTATCGTACCAGTTATACTTGCCAATTCAGTCCAACTGTTGCTTACATCCATGCTATATATCTTCATAAAATCCCCGCTTGCTAGACTACCAGTATAGTAAAATGAAATTCCATTGGTGCGCGTTGGATTCTGGACTGCATCTGACATGTCTATGACCGGCGTTATCAAATCAGTTGCCAAATTTGCCGAATATGTCGATGATTGGCCATTACCTATGTGACAAGCTGTTCCTTGAGATAGGAATGTGTCGCTATTGGTTGACCAACTTTGTCCAACACTCCATAGATTTAGGTTATCACAATTAAAGTAATGACTTGCAACGGTAAAGGTTCCAACCAGCGCATCATTACTCGGAACATCGTCCACCGCTGTCATTGTTGGAGTGATAATTATCGAATGATTTCCAGCATATGTTGGAACGAATTTAAACGATGTTGTCGCACTACTCTGAGCACTAATTGAACTGATTTGATTTGTTAAATTGTAAATCTCAAAGTTTTGGTATTCGTTGTGAATAATTAAAACATTAACGTCCACCAAAGGTGAACTTGTCGAGCCATAATTCTCAACCCTAACCGTCATTTCGATTTCTACGTTAACTACCGCATCAATAACAAATAATGATTCTGGGCGGTTAAAATTAGGAATGGGATGGTTTGAAGAAAACATTTGATATTTTTGTTGGTCACCGAAATTAGGGTATTGATAAGAAACATCACTAACAGAAAGATCTATTCCTGTAGCCTTGCTTGCCGCGAAATCATTAATCTCTGCACCTTCTAATGTAGAATAATGTGAAACAGTATTAGTTGCCAACAAGACAACAATCAAAACTGTAAGTTGGACTCGCATGACCGGTTCAATTTAGACAAAGCATGTAATCTATATGAGTTAATTGGCTTCATCCAATTCACTTATCGACTCATTTACTTTTTGTTCTTCAGCCTCCAATTTCAATTCATTTTTTCGCTCTTTGGCTCGAGCGGCAAAATATACCGTAAATGAAGGAATCAAAATCATTGAAAAACATCCAACAACTGCTGCAACCGCCCACAAAAATTCAGTACCCGCATCTACCGAAAATACCTCGATTTCGCTGAAATCCTCGTTGACAGTTACCAGAATGACGTCGGGTGATGTGCTTTTGTTACCTTTTTCCTTAACCTCTACAATTATGACTGAGGGTGTATGTGAATGTTCGATAATTTCCCTTGCTTTATCTTCAGCAGAGCCCAAAGATTTAGCATAAACTGTACCGTTATTGCGCCTGCCTGGATCGGTGGTTGTCATTGAGTAAATTGCTTCATCTCCCCCATCATCACTGATTAACTCATGAGTGCTGTTGTAAAAACACTTATCTTCGCAGCTGAAATCTTCAGCATCGGGGTCTCCTAGTTTGGTGTGACTGTATAAGCCGGCTGAATTAATCAGTTTCATGATAGAGCCTCTAGATAAGTCACCTGCACTCACATTGACCCAAGTTAGGTTGACTCCATCAGCGGTGAATGTCCATCTCCAGTTAGTGATGTTATTTTCTTCATCATACAGCTTCGTGGGCTGGTTTGAATTGTGTATTGTAGTTTCCGTTTCGGTAGTGTAAAGATAATATGAGGGCGAAATTGTCGCACCATAGACAGCGTAGCCTAATAGGAAAATCAGCGTAAATGAAAGCCCAAGTAAAGTCCGAAGTAAATTCGGATTCTGGGCTAGCGCCTTCTGCATAATAATCCGTACTAACACCCCTTCAATAACACTTGCATTTTATCTAATTTTCAAGTAATGGCTCTACATTTGTACCCGTTTCATTGATATAGGGGGGTTTAGTCGGCAAAGTGCTTGGTGTTGTGACATGACCACTTATTATGATATTCCCGCTGATTTGCTAATCCCAGCACTGGCAGAAAAACTATCGGCTGTTAGCGAGATAAATCAGCCTGATTGGTCTGATTATGTCAAGACCGGCGCAGATCGTGAGAGACCTCCAACTCAATCAGATTGGTGGAACATTAGAACGGCTTCCATTCTTAGGAAAGTTGCCAGACAAGGCCCCATCGGAGTTACCTCTTTGGCACAGGATTATGGAGGCAGTGTCAATAACGGAGCCGGCCCGAATACTCCCGGAGTAGCCTCACGACACATCATCCGCACAGCACTTCAGCAGCTAGAGGCCGCTGGCCTTGTTGAATTAGTGTCAACAAAAGAAGTGGAATCAGTTGATGGTAAGCAGCAACTTTACTCAGGTAGAAAAATTACATCAATCGGACAGAAGTTACTTGATGAAGTTGCGCACTCTTGCAGGGAAACCGCTAATGAGATGTATCCTGGGTTAGCAAAATATTGAGGAAGTGGGAGTTTGTCTATTATGTCTGCTAGCGGTGATGAACAACTAGCAGCCCTTCGTGAGCAGCGAAGGCTAGAACTTCAACGACAACTAGAATCTCAAGCACAAGCACAAGCAGAAGCAGAGATAGAATCACAGCGAAAGAGTGCCGAATCACAAGCAGTCTCAAACGCCATGAAACAACTTCTAACCAGTGAGGCTAGGGCAAGAATTGCAAGAATTTCACTAGCCACTCCTGAACGTGCTGAATCAATTAGGAAATTAATAATCGAACTTAAAAACAACAATAAATTTATTCCGCCGATGAATGATGAAACGCTAAAATCAATTTTAGCCTCACAGTCCAAGAGCCGCAGCAGTGCGTCCATTAGAAGAATCTGAGAAGGTGCTCGATATGTCAAAAAATAAGCCAGCAGCAAAAAAAATACGCCTAATGAAGGCAACCAAGCAAAACCGTCGTGTCCCAGTTTGGGTCATGTTAAAGACCGACCGCAATACTGTCTCCCACCCAAAGAGACATCATTGGAGAAGAAGTAAACTCCAGAGGTGATTGAAATGGCAAGACCTAACGAATCAGAACTCATTGTCCCATTAAGAAAAGCTTGGAGTATTACAAGGTTCAAGCGAGCTCCTCGAGCTATACAAATTATCAAGGATCATGTTATTCAACACTTAAAAGTGAAGGAAGATGAAGAAGTTTGGATTGATCCTTCAGTGAATGAACACATTTGGTCAAGAGGTATCGAGAACCCACCAAGGAAAGTTCGTCTGCAAGTTATTCGTCACGATGAGCCAGACATTCCAATCGAGGTTAAACTATTTCAGGATTGATAATTATGGGAAACATAAGACCGAGTTTCATTAAAATCAGGGCAATAGCGCTAGTCGAACAACATGGAGAAAAATTTACTGACGATTTTGACCATAATAAAATAATGGTGTCACAACTTACGGACGTGTCATCAAAAAAATTGCGCAATTGGATTGCAGGTTATGTCACTAGATACCGACAAAGAAGAGTCGATTGAGGTTTTTCGATGCCAGTGCGCATTGACTGGGACAGACAACCAGTGAGTATTCATAGTGATGATAAATCAGAGTTACAGTCCTTGATTGACTATCTCAAAACCAAGCATTCCATTAGGAAGCGCTCGATAATTATGGACGACAGAGAATCAGGTGGATATTTATTTTTTATTTACCAGCCTTGCGATCCTAGGTGGATAGCAGAATTTTACCAAAGGTGAAAAAATGGGAGATAGGAAGGACTTACCTTTGCCTAAATCACCATATGATTTGGTGATAGTTTGCGTGAACATTTCGCATCCGGGAAATTTGGGTGCGATATGCCGAACTATGTTGAATTACGGTTTCAATAAACTTAGACTTGTCAATCCTAACTGTGACCAAGATGATGTCGAAGCGAGAAATAGGGCAAAACATGCCGGGATAATTCTTGATAACGTTGAGATTTATGATGACTTCACGGCTGCAATTGAAGACTGTTCATTGGTAGTTGGAACCTCAGGAAAGCGAGAGGTCGGTACAAAAACTTCATTCAGGCATTTTTGTTTTCCGTGGGAGTTATCTGAGAGATTTAATCAACATAGTAGTAAAATAGCCCTGGTGTTTGGTGGAGAGGGTACAGGTCTTTCAACAGATAATTTGAGAAAATGCGATTTTTTAGCCACATTACCAACATGGGAAGGTTATCCTATCGCTAATTTATCGCATTCAATTAACGGATTTCTATACCAAATTCATTCTGATAGAGTTAGAACGCGACAGGGTAATGATTCAGGTATTCCTGAAATAGTCCCACTTGTAAGGAACATATCGCCTGAACTAAGAGAAAAATTCCTACAAGCAGTTGAGGAATTTAGCACTTCAATACCCGGCAATCAAGAACGACAAGATAGTATCAATCACGCTCTTACCCGAATGGTCATGATGTCATCACCAACAAACGATGAGGTCACAAGATTAATCGGCGGTTTAATCGATGCTACAACATCACTCCAATATTGTTCCAATGACGAGAATTGGGAAAAAAATCGCCGCCGCAGATTGGAATGATTCATTTGTACCAACTTGCGAGGGACTTAGGAGTCTCCCAAACGTGCATTGCTACAAGATGCAATTTGTTGTTATATGCGGATACTATATGAGGTTCTACTTGCTCAAACGCCCACTTAGCTAAATTCTCAGCTGTTGGTATGAAATCAACGATAACCGTTCGGTGTTCATCCCCCATCACTTCCAGCGCTTTAATGGCGTCAGTATCGCCAGAATATACAACAAATGCATGATCTACAACATCATGAACTTCTCTAGTCAATATTGCGCTAATATCAGAGAAATCCATCAACATGCCTTCTTCCGAGACACCCGAAACATCTACCACATCACCTTCGATTTCCGCTTCAAACCTGTACCTATGACCGTGCATGTGACGGCATTTGCTTTTGTGATTAGGCACTCTGTGCCCAGTATCTGTTTCTACATATCTCCTAATCCTTGTAACCATATTATCAGCCCTCCTTAAAATCTAATGCAGCAGAATTTATGCAATATCGCTCTCCACCATGCTGGCGCGGACCATCTTCAAACACGTGACCTAAATGTGCATCACACTTCGAGCATTTTACCTCTACTCGCACCATACCGTGGCTTAAGTCTTCAATTCTACTAATCATAGCCTCATTAGCCTCAGTATGAAATGCAGGCCAACCGCAGCCAGAATTATACTTCCCAGTGGAGTGAAATAACAAATGACCACAACAAACGCAGTGGTAATCACCTTCTACGAAATGCTTGTCATACAATCCAGTAAAAGCCCGTTCTGTCGCACTATTACGCGTTACTTCATACTGAATTTCAGTTAATTTCTCACGGTATATCTTATCCATATATTCTGCCTCTATTGAAAGTGCGTGAGCAAGTACTTCATGCCAATCTTCTTGATATTCAACGGGATCTTCACGTCCAATGGCATTAAATGCCAAAATCCTTTCAATATCGGATCCGGTCTTCCCAGAGCTGCGCCCTTCAGCATCGGGGTCATACGAAGTGTTTGTGTTTGCAAAAACTACATCAAATTCAAGATTCAACTGTCTGCAGGATTCAATAGCATCTGTTAAAATTGATGCTTTATTATCGCTAATGTATGGTAAGTCTAGAGTTACCTTTTCGGCGTCCCAATTTCCAAGTTCGAAGGCTAAATTTAGACTCTTGTAAAACTCTGGTCGGCAATCTGGATATATGGCATGATCGCCTGAATGAACCCCTAAAGAAATCGACACATCAGCATCTAATTCTTTGCTTAAACTTAATGCATATCCATAGATAATCGAGGAAAATATGGCGTTTCTATTAGGTACCACAGTTGACTTCATTTGTTCTTCCTCGTAATGCCCGGTTGGAACATTTTCAGAAGAAGTAAGCGTTCCGGTAAACGTCGACATTAATGATGATAAATCCACAACTTTGTGTGTTACCTCATACCCTTTTGATGCTAAATACTGAATGTTTTTCTCGGCACGTTTCAGTTCTACTATGTGCTTTTGCCCATAGTTAAATCCAATCGAGTATACAGTATTACCCTCTCTTAACAATCTTAACAGTAATGATGTGGAGTCCATTCCACCGCTTAGGGCCATAACTGCAATTTTCATTAGTCAATCCCCATCCACTTATGTGTTTGAAGCGACAGTCTCCATCTAGGATTTTGCTTAACTATCGATTCTGTGTGCGAAAAATTTCTACCGTTCCATTGGACAGATTCAGTATCAACATAACAGGGTTGTAAAAATAGGTGCTCAAAACCGTCAATAAGTTCGTCATACATTGACAAGTCTTGACCAACATAAACACATTTGAGTTCATTTCCAGTTCTTTGTTTTATTTTTGCATTCGGATAAAGTTGATCTTTTGGCGAGACACAGATCCAATCAATTAGTCCGTTATCTATCTGAATAGTTCCGTTTGTTTCTATTGAGAAATGGTAACCACGTTGCTTCAATAACCTACGCATAGGCCACAAATTATTCAACATCGGTTCGCCACCCGTAAATACAATATTTTTGCATGGATATTTCTCCACTTCCGCGATAATTTGTTTAGCGGTCATTTTTACATATTGAAGGAAATCTGTATCGCACCATTCGCATCGCAAATTACAATTACCAAACCTGATGAAAATGTGTGGAATTCCAGCCCTTGCACCTTCACCTTGGACAGAGTGAAATATTTCAACCACATTGTAAATGTGGCTCAAATCAGATGTTTCACTAGATTTTTTACTAGTAAACTGATTCTGAATAGTCATGTTAAAGCCTCAGTTATTTATTAGTTGAAACAATTCTTGCCTTGGCTCTGCCTTGTCGAAAAAGACCCCTCGCATTGTTGAAGTTGACATTGTAGCATTAGCTTGTTTTACACCTCTGCACCTCATACAACCGTGTGCTGCTTCAATAATTACCGCACAACCTAGGGGTGCTAGGTGAGTTTCTAAATCATCAGCAATATGTTTGGTTATTCTTTCTTGATTTTGTAATCTACGCGCGTGACATTCAACGATTCGTGATAGTTTGGATATTCCTACAATCCTATCAATTGGTATGTATGCAACGTGTGCTTTACCGTTAAACGGTTGTAAATGATGTTCACATGTTGAATGGAATTCGATATTCTTCAGGAGTACAATTCCATCGTATCCCTCGCTGTTAAATGTTGAGCTGAGAATTTTTTCGGGGTTCATGGTGTAGCCGCTAAATATCTCATCCCATGAATCTATTACTCTCTCAGGAGTATCTAGCAGGCCTTCTCGATTAACATCGTTTTCAAGGTAACCTAACAACGTCTTAACCGCAGCTTTAGCATCATTTCTATTTGGCACATTATCACCTTCCATGCCGATTATCAATTTCATCTAACTGATCTAGTAATTTGCGGCAAGCCGTCCTGATAGCATCGGCTACACTAACAAATTTTTTCTCGTCACCAACATGCTTTTTGATGTCGAGCAAAATTTCAGCAGGCATATCTAGTGATACTTTAGGCATGATATAGCCAAATTTCATGGTAATATAAGTATTACTAGAATATTACTAGAGTATTATTCATTGTGTTTTTAGATAATTATAACCGTGATGTTTAGCGAATGTTGAAGAAGCGCCAAGATTGCAGGGCTACTGATGAGGTCTGTGAGCAAGGCGGAGGACGCGCTGGCAGCGTTGGCAGAAATAAGAAAGAATTCTGGTGAAATGGATACTACCGGATTGAGTGATGACATCATCAGTAGGTTTTGTGATTTTGATGCTAATTTGTTTAACGCCATATCAGAAGGCCGTGTCAACCACCGTGACTTAAGGAAACGGTTGGGCAATGAAATGATGTTAACAAAGGAGTCTGAATTAGTATCAATTTTGCAAGAAGATTATGTCAATTTTTACGCACCTGCCACAGTTAATCCTTACATCGCCTTAGCAGCCAGGGGACCATGGATAATAACCTCACATGGCGCAGTCATTCACGACAACGGCGGTTACGGAATGTTAGGTGCAGGGCATGGACCGTCGTCAGTTATCGACGCTATGTCACAGAATTGGGTTATGGCAAACGTTATGACGCCCTCGTTTAGCCATAGTAGACTCGCCAGCGCCCTTAAAAATGAATTGGGTTATACGAGAGGTTATTGTCCGTTTACTAAATTTATCTGTATGAATAGTGGATCAGAGTCGATGACTGTGGCCCTAAGAATTGCTGATATCAATGCCAATAAGCAAACAGGACCAGGCGGAAAATATGAGAACTACCCAATTAAAATGGTAGCAGTTGAACGAAGTTTTCATGGTAGAACAGACAGGCCAGCACAAATTTCACATTCCTGCAAGTCCGGGTATGACAAAAATTTAGCAACTTTCCAAAACAGAGATAATTTGATTTTAGTGCCAGCTAACGATTCAGCAGCGCTCGAATCAGTTTTCAAACAATCAGTAGATGAAAAATTCTTCATTGAATTGATTGCCATTGAACCTATTCAAGGCGAGGGCAATCCCGGTCTATGCGTAACTCGAGAGTTTTACGATACTGCTAGAAGACTCACTAAAGAATATGATTCCATGTTGCTTGTTGACTCTATACAAGCTGGAATAAGAGGTCAAGGCTGCTTGTCTGTTATTGATTATGATGGTTTCCAAGATGCCGAAGTACCTGATATGGAAACATGGTCAAAAGCAATTAATGCTGGACAGTATCCTCTCTCTGTTTTGGGAATGAATGAGCGCGCTGCTTCAATGTATGTTGTTGGAATTTATGGGAATACAATGACTACCAACCCCCGGGCTTTAGAAACAGCAGTAGCAGTCCTAGAGCAAATAACTCCAGAACTGCGCCAGAATATCAAAGAAAGAGGCGAAGAGTTCGTTATGAAATTAAAACTTCTAGCGAAAGAATTACCGGGTACTATCACTAAAGTCCAAGGCACCGGTCTATTGCTAAGTGCTGAATTAGCACCAAGTAAGTTTCCAGTAGTTGGATTTGATGCTGTCGAGCCTTGGTGCAGAAGGAAAGGTCTTGGGGTTATCCATGGAGGACACAATGCATTGCGTTTCACACCGCACTTCAGAATAACTTCTGAAGAGATAGATTTAATCATTGATATAGTGCGTGAAGCACTAATAGAATTCTCATGATAATGTTGTCACTATATCTTCACGCTTGAATTGTTTTGCTGCATAATATGCTGCTAAACTAGCATACAACAGAGATGAAACGAACCATATTACGATATGCTCCAGTATAACACGATCAAGTAATAGTTCTCGCAACGCCAATAATATATTGATTACCGGTATGCTAAACCAAAAACTCTCAATTCCATCTAAATTAATTACCTGGGTAAACAAAGCTGGGAAAATAATCAAAATTATTGCTGGACCAAGAATCGAACCTGCCTCTTTTACGCTGTGCGAGCGCATAGCCAAGGCTAGTTCTAGTGCTACTACCATAACTGCAAATAACATAATTGAAATGATAATCAAAATTATTGCTTCCATGGATAATGCCGGAACACCAATAAAGTCTGATGTGGCCAAATACCCAATAGCAAATAGTAAACCGACAATCTGTAACAATACCCCAACACCAGTTATTGTCGCTACTCCAAGCCACTTGCCTAATAACAATTCATTTCTAGTGCATGGCAATCCAAGTAATGCCTCAAGAGTCCCTCTCTCGCGTTCGCCGGCAGTCATATCGATCGATGGCTGAATAGCGCTAGAAAAAGTCCAAATTGCCAATACTAGTGGTATGAACAGTGATAGTATTAATCCGGCTTGCTCTCCTTCTGTGGCTACGTCTGCCCTGCTTGCATCACCATCCCATCTCAGTGGGTCTAATGTTGAGTTGACATCTAACCCACCTTCACTTATACGGGTCTCGGTTATATTATTTTCAAAGTTGACCAAAGATGCAATTATTCTACTCTTTGCTTCGTTAGAGCTTTCGGATGTTGATAGATGAATTATCGAATACATCCATACATTACCAGTGTAGTTCAATCTGAGTATAGCATCTAACTCCATATTTCTAACTCTATCAAGATCAGTTGATGGTATTGATAAAGAGCCATCGAATGTGGTATTTACAAAGGATAATTTTGTTGATGTTTGATTGAAATTATCTATCAAGCCAATTGGATATTGGTTGGACTGGATTTCAATATCTACTATCTTATTATCAAGCTCTGCAGCTTCGGATTCCAGTAATACTGGAAATACAATAAACAAAACTGGAAACATAAGGATTGGTATTATGATAATAGCGACAATAGTCCGCCAGTCTCTTACAAATTCAACCACCTCTTTCTTGGCAATTGTTTTAATTCGACTGGTGGATTTACTCATCTTCAATCACCTCCGCTCTAGTCGACAAATTTGGAGTTTTAGGACGAAATAATTTATTCCAAATCTTGGTCAGACCTTTATCGGACTGGCCATCCTCAAACCTAACCCGGGCTTTTTCTTGAGTCAATGCCACATAGGCTTCTTCCAATGTTTCGCAATCGTTGTCCGTTATCAATTGATCTGGTGAGCCATCTGCCATGACACTACCATTGTGTATAATGATGATTCGATCACACACCTGTTGTGCCTCAAATAACTGATGAGTTGAGTATACAACAGTGCCACCTTCAGTTTTTATTTGCTCAACCAAGGATCGTACAGTTCGAGCACTAGTCACATCCAAACCAGCCGTAGGCTCATCTAATAACAGCACTTTTGGGCCGTGAGCAAGGGCGCGTAACAAGGCGGTTTTTTGCCGCATTCCTCTAGAGAATCCCTTTGTATATCTAGCAAGATTTTCTTCCATGTCTAAGCTTTGAGCAAATTTTAACGTTCTTTTCCATGAAACTGAGTCATCTACACCATATAGTCTACTATGGTACCTAATATTCTCCCAAGCAGTCAATCTTGAATAGAGACCAGTTGATTCAGGTACCACTCCTAAGTGGTCCCGCATCAAATGGACAGGAGTGTTATCACCTAATGTTACCATGCCAGATGAGGGGCGATAAACCCCAGACATTAATCTCAACAAGGTGGTTTTCCCAGCGCCGTTACTACCGACTAAACCAACTACCTCACCCGATTTTATGTCAAATGTCACCCCATCTAGCGCAACGACATCGCCAAAATTTTTACGAACATTTGATATCGTAAGAAGAATATTTTCTGCACCCATACTTAACTAGCCCTACCAGATTCTATTGCTTGATTTAGACCCGGGTATTTAATTTCAAGTTTCCTTGCCCTTTCGAGTTGTTGTTTTAGTTGCGAGAAAATTTCTTTTTGCGAAACCCCCATATCAATTAAATTGGCAAACATTTCAAAGGCTCCAAAAATAGATCCTGCATCTAGGTATGCATCATTTGATATTTCATTGCTATATCTCAGCGAATCTAATCTTCTAGCAATAAAATTAGCCTCAGCTTTTAGTCTGGGCCCGTCAATGTGCGAGAGGGCCATCAGTTGGTCAACACAGGTTCGCATGTTGTTGAATTATTAAGATGGGTTATGATTGTTTCCTAATGGTTTTTTTGCGACAATTCGACTAGAATACCCCCCGTTGACTTGGGGTGAACAAAAGCAATCAAACAGTTCTTTGACCCAATCCGAGGTTTAGTGTCAATCATTTTTATTCCCGAATCAAGTAATTTCTCTATCATCAAGGCGATATCTTCCACCTCAAAACAAATCTGTTGAATTCCAACTCCTCTCTTAGCAATAAACTTTCCAATGGGTGTATCATCTCCAGTTGGTTCAAGTAACTCGATCATCGCTGGCTTTTGTTTCTCATCTGCAATCGGGATAAATCGTGTAATTACTCCTTGATCATGTACTTCTTCATCCCCGTCATCTGGAATGAGACCCAATATTTTCCAAAACTTCTCGCCTTCATCAAGACTGTTGACTGCGATGCCAATGTGATCTAATCTTATTTTCATACAATCACCTAGAAACCACTTGGTGCCATCCAGGTTCCAAATTCGTCCTTCATAGCCTGCATAATTTCCCCTAGAGTACAATCAGACCTTATCGCGTTAATCACTACGGGAAACAAATTATCATTTCCTTTTGCTGCATTTCTCACTCTGGCCAGTGCTGAATCTGCGGCGTCCTGGTCTCGTTCTTTCCGTAAATTAGCTAATTTTGTCCTTTGTTTATCACCTAACTCATTATCTAGTTTCATCGCTTTAATCGGGTTGTTTTCATTCATAGTACCATGATTTACCCCGACTATTTTTCTGTCGCCAGATTCTACATCTTTCAAGTGTTTAAATGCGGAATTATGGATTTGTCGTTGTTGCCAACCTTCTTTTATTGCTGCCATCGCTCCACCCATCGAATCGATTTCTGTTATCATTGTCATTGCTTCGTCATATATTTGACTGGTCAGATACTCTACATAGTGCGAACCACCAAGTGGATCGATTACATCAGCCGCACCACTTTCCTCAGCAATAATTTGTTGGGTTCTAAGGGCAATCGTAGCGCTATCTTCTGTAGGTAGTCCGATTGCTTCATCATACGAGTTAGTGTGTAAACTTTGAGTCCCACCGCATACGGCAGCCAGTGCCTGTATAGTAACTCTAGCGATGTTATTTAGTGGCTGTTGCGCAGTTAAACTAACACCCGCAACTTGGGTGTGAAATCTTAGTTTTTTTGACTTAGGATTTGTTGAATTATATCTAGTATCAATCAAATCATGCCACAACTTTCGAGCTGCTCGAAACTTGGCTATTTCTTCAAAGAAATCATTATGACAATTAAAGAAAAATGATAATCGTGGTGCAAATTCATCGATATCAAGGCCACTTTCTATTGCTGCATCAACGTAATTTATTGCGCTCGATAATGTGAATGCTACCTCTTGAGTTGCAGTGCAACCTGCCTCTCTAATGTGATAGCCGCTTATTGATATGGTATTCCACAACGGCACTTCTGCAGAGCAATATGAGAATATATCTGTTATTAGTCTCATGCTTTCTTCGGGAGGGAATACATAGGTCCCGCGTGCCATATACTCTTTTAGGATATCATTTTGAATAGTCCCTCTTATCTTGTCTGACGGCACACCTTGTTCTTCTGCAACGACAATATACATAGCAAGTAATATCATTGCGGGTGCATTAATTGTCATTGATGTTGATACGTTATCCAGTGGAATACCAGAAAATAATTCTCTCATATCGTCTAATGTAGATATGGATACTCCGACTTTGCCAACCTCACCGAGTGATAGTTCATCATCCGCATCTAATCCCAATTGAGTTGGCAAATCAAATGCAACTGACAAACCCTTCTGGCCGCGGCTTAATAACAATTTAAAACGCTCATTCGTTTCTTTAGCGCTTGAGAAACCGGCATACTGTCGCATTGTCCACAATCTTGAACGATACATCGACTCATGTATCCCACTTGTGTATGGTGGCTGTCCAGCAGCATTTGGAGTAGCAAAAGATTCTGGTATTTTGAGTCCAGACAAGGTTTTCCACTCTGACTTGCGCTCTTCTGCCATATCACTTCCAGTAGTCGACCATTCATCAAAACTACTGTTATTGGCCTAAACCAATCTATCATTGCTTTACTTAGCAACCACACGTTGGGTCGCCGCACCCAGGTTCATCGGGTGTCACATCAACGACCTCTACTTCAAAAGTCAAATTCTTTCCGGCTAATGCGTGATTGAAATCTGCAGTCACGGTATCGTCTGAAAGGTTGCATACTGTAAATGGCGCTGGTCCATGGGGCATTTGTGCGACAAGTTGAAATCCAACTTCCAACTTTGTTTGATCCTCTAATTGCGAAAATTGAGACCGGGGGATTTGCAAAATTGCTTCCTCATCTCTCTGACCGTAAGCACGGTCTGCTGTTAATGTGAAGGTCTTCTTGTCACCTATTGAAGCGCCAATTAATTCCTCCTCAAATCCTGGTATCATTTGTCCTTTACCTACTGTGAACTTTAGCGGATCTCTACCTTCACTCGAATCGAATACTTCGCCGTTGTCAGGCAGTGTTCCTTTGTAGTGTACTTTAACAACCATCCCTTTTCCTATTACATTCTCACTCATAATTTCATCTCCTTGTTGATATGCTTTTAATCTCATGTTTTAATTTATCACAAATCTCATCGGTTAAGACTAATTCAAGATTCTTCTGGTCTATGAATTCTATTGCCGCATCAATACTAATCCTTTCGCCTTTAGCTATAATTTGACCAAGTACGTTGGAACGATGCTCTTCAGGTACATCGGGGTGCGATAGAATCTCTCTAGCGACGTACTTGAATTCAAGAATCTTGTTGCTTTTTAGTTTCTTTTCTAACCTCTGGCGCCCGCCACCCTTTTTATCGACTCGCCTAGATTTTCGTTTCTTCTTCGAGATTCCAGCATTGCCCTTGTCAATGCTTTGAATGGTTTTGAATACATTCAAGTTTTTACCAGGTATTTCCAATTCAGCGTTCGGCAAATCGATATCCTCTACTGCATTAATCGGCAATTCAGCGTTCAATTCCTCAACACTTGCTGCGACCTCAGACTTCACTTCCGGTTCTTTCTTTACAGATGATTTATTCAGTTTAGCATTATCTTTGGACTGTTGTGACTTTCTTTTAAGTTCTGCAAGCCTTTCATCTCTAGTTTGCTTGTTTGTAACTTCTGGTTTGGCGGCGGTGGTTTGAATTATTACAGGGGTGTCTTCAGTCACTTTTTGTACTTCAAGCTCTTTTTTTGCCATTGTGGGTTGCTGTTCCTTCTTGTTGACTGTGGTCTCTAGCTTGCCACCATCTGTACCAAGTTTTTCACGAGCTTCACGCTGTAAATCTTGTAAGGTTTTGCCGGCAGTCTTTGAGTTAGCATTATTCGAAGTTGAAATGGATTGATTTTGCGAATCTAGTCGACGCTTTTCTTTGGCTTTTTCTGCATGTCTTCGATTTCTCTCAGCTGCAGCATTTTGAGCAAATGGATTGAAAGGGACATCTTTCCTACGTCTATTACGACCGTTCATGGATTATCCCCGAGTTAGAGTCACAACATAGTCCTCTTAAAACGCTTGGCTAAGTTCATGCCCATATGATAGGTGTCTGATCCGTGCGAAGATATTGGTCGATCGCACTTTTATCAAATTCAGTTACGCGACCTGCTCTTAACTCAAGCCACCCCAATCTCGCGATCATGGTCCCATTATCGATACAATACATACGTGGTGGCGCAAATGATTCAGAATTTCTCTCACCACACATCAACTCGCACATCTTCCTTAGTCTTGAGTTGCAGGCAACTCCGCCGCCGAGTAAAAGTTCTGTTTTGCCCGTATGGGCCAGCGCTCGCTCTGCGACTTCAACACAAGCAGAAAATACGTGTTCTTGCAAACTCCAACAAACTGATTCTAGTGGTTTTCCATTTTCTACCAATCTCAACGCAGCCGTCAAAACTCCCGAAAAAGCAAGGTCCATCCCGCGTACTGCGTACGGTAACTCGAGCCCTTCTAAACTTGCATCTGGATTTTCCTCTACCCACTTTGCAGCCAGTTTTTCGATTACCGGTCCTCCGGGGAACGGGATGCCTTGAGCTCTAGCAAATTTGTCTAGCATATTACCGATTCCGATGTCTAGTGTTTCACCAAGCACCCGATACTTCCCTTCTAGGCGGGCAATTACTTGGGTATTTCCTCCGGACACATACAGCAATACTGGATCATCGCATCCACATTGTTGACGACCGATTTCTATGTGCGCTACGCAGTGATTTACTCCAATCAATGGAACGTCAAATTTTGCGGATAAACCTCTTGCAATCGACGCTCCAATTCTTAAACAAGGTCCTAAACCGGGCCCTTGCGAGTATGCAATCGCTGATATGTCGGCTGTTGACAGGGATTGGCTATCAAGAGCATTTTGCAATAATGTAGCCGCACATTCTTTGTGATGATCTGCTGCCTCTCTAGGATGTATGCCACCTTTCTCGGGCTTAATTGTCGAGGTGGATGATGGGAATGGTATTCCATTATTGTCCACGAATCCGAAAGACAAAGTATGGGCTGTTGATTCAATCCCTAATGTCCACATACATTCTCACCTAGTATCCCTAGCAAGCCATTATTCTTGAACCCTCACCTCTTAGGGTGGTCTATGCGGACCGTATTGTACAATTGCGGACCGATTGTTTGTTTTGATAGTGATAAGCCACTTGTCGGTCAACAAATGCTTAATGATGATTGGATAAAACCTGCTGGGATGGCAATTATTATAAATAACAATATTATAGAATCTATCCAGGAATCACAAGCAGCGTTGGATGACTATGAATCGCACCTAAGCAATTCAAACAATACTAAGTTGATAGATGTTAATAAGCGAGCAATAGTCCCTGGTCTGATAGATTCTCATACACATTTAGTTTGGGGCGGGGATCGATCTAGAGAAGTTAGGCTTCGATTGCATGGTAAATCTTATCGCGATATTGCTAATATGGGTGGCGGAATTAATTCAACCGTTTCACAAACAAGAAAAATGTCTGAACTTGAATTGTTTACTTTGGCAAAACGCAGGGCGATTATTGCAATGAACAACGGCACAACATATATCGAAACAAAATCTGGCTATGGACTTGATATTGAAAATGAGTTAAAATTACTTTCAGTTGCTAAACGATTGGATTTAGATAAGGGAACTCCAGGTATTGATTCGACATGGTTGGGAGCACACGCAATTCCTAGCGGCCATACATTAGAGTCCTACACTGAAGAAATAATCCAATCACAATTACCCGCAATTGCAAATTCTGGCCTTGCACGTTCTGCTGATGTTTTTTGTGAACCTGGATGGTTTGGAATTGAGGAATCAAAAGCGATTCTTCAAGAATCAAAAAAAGCCGGATTGGCCTTGAAAATGCATATTGATGAGTTTTGTGATGGTGGTGGTGGGTTACTGGCTGCAGAATTACAGGTCGATTCAGCAGACCACGCTCATTATACCAATGAACACGCACGTGAGCAGATGCAAGAGGCATCGGTAAATACCGGATTCTTGCCAGGGACACCATACTCTATGGGTTCACAATGGCCGGATTTCAATAAAATGATTGAACAGCAATATCGATGGACAATTGCAACAGATTTTAACCCTAACAATCAAATTCTTTCTCTGCCGTTTATTGGCTCTTGCTTAGTACAAAGATGTGGTGTGGATCCACTAGCTACCCTCGCTTCATGTACAATTAACCCATCCTTCACAACACCCCACCACTCTGGTTTGCAGCATGGTAAAATTGCTGAAGGAGCAGTTGCGAATATGAATATATTACACTCCAGTCAATGGGAATCCTGGTGCTTAACACCCGGCCATTCTCCATTTTCCGATATAGTTTTAGAGGGTGAATACCTAAAATTGAATATCAATTAAAACTTGTTTCAAAGGTAAATAATATATATAGTTCTTCAAATAAAACAGGTGATAAATCATGCCAATACTTGAAACAATCGTTTGTCAAACTCAGAAGGGCAAGGAAGCAAGATTCGAAAGGATGGTAAAAGCCCGCATGGAATTCGCAAATAGACAACAAGGTTGTATCAACTCGTGGTATGGAATTTCCAATACCGATGAATTCCTGTATCTAATTCAAACCGCGTACCATGATTTGGAGGAATTTCATAGCATCAAAAAACTGATCGAGGAAACTCTTACAGTCAAAGATGGGGGTTTGGAGTCGTGTCTCAGCGGCCCCCCTCTGTTGGGTTTGTTCGAAATCACCGATGAAGCTCTTCAATTAAGGAAATAGTGTGTGCTATTGTGTCGTATAACACACATTATGCGTCATCGACGAATTATAACCATAACTAAAAGTTACACAGAAAACCGAAAATACTTCTCAGTACACTGTTTTCAAAGATCTCGTATAATTTAATTGTCAACTTTTGCTTATTTTACCCTTTAACACCCCTCATTAACATGAAAATCGGCTTAAATTGTCAAAAAAAATCACATTGTTACAGAAGACTTGATATCAAAACCTAATCTAGGCGATTTGATACAATATGGCTGACATATCTGGATACTGTTTGAAATGCAAAAATTATGGTCCAATACAAAATGGTAATTTAATCAAGATGTCTAACGGTCGAACGAGAATGGCCGGAAGATGCTCGATAAATGGATGCGACGGCAAGATATCAAAAATAGTCAGCTGAAAAGATACCGATGTGGTTTAATATACGCAACCATTGGGTTTATTCGTAGGGCTCGTGGTCTAGGGGTTATGACGTCGCCTTGACATGGCGAAGATCGAGAGTTCAATTCTCTCCGAGCCCACCATTGATTTATGCAAAAACTCCTTTAAGATAATATAAATAATATTTACTATTTGAATAGCACATAACTAAAAATCATAATTCTTCGACTTTTGGTTTTTTCCCGTTAGTTTCAATCCTATCCTTATCATCTAAAGAATCATCAAAGGAAAAGTCGGTTGAACCACCATCCCATGATTTAACATCCTCACTTTGTTCAAATTCTTCTTCAATTATTTCCTGATTTGGCCCCATTGAGTACGCTAAAGGATCAAGGACTACTTCATCGACTGTGCGACTCTCTGGAGGGGGTGCTTCACGCTCAACCAAATGCGCAGTCGAGTGAAATGACCCACAACCCAAACAGCGAAATGAGCCCTTACGCTCAATACACCCGCACGCAGGGCACACAGACATGTTATCAAATAATTTCAACGGGTCACTAACCATCTCAATCTTCTAAAAACATGTCATCTTGATAACCAGTCACCAGGTCTCCTGTACCGTCTTCTTCGATAGTAACTAACCCCTCTTCGTCATCAAATTCTATAATCGTGCCAAATACTTCCTCGTCTTCTAATACAAGTCCAATATACGAACCGATGTCGATTTCTTCATCATCTTCATATTCGTCTTCGTCATTATCCATCCTTTCTTCATCATCCTCAGGTTGGCCAACTATTTGCTCTTCTTCGGAATCGTCATCAGAATCATTGCTAAGTTCCTCTCTAACCGCATCCTTTTCAGTCTCATTATCGCGCATTGCCTTGACCTTAGCTTTCCATGATGGTACGAGCGAAAATTGAGTAAATAATCCACCAATCAGTCCAATTGAACCCAAAATGATGAACATAACACCATCCCAATATAATTTTGCGGGCATCGATAAAGAACCCCCTTCTCCAGCAAATGGTGTTAATGAGTTTTTACATCCGCCAATTTGTATGTCATCATCACAAGGATATGCGTCTCCGTTTACATACAATGTTCCATCCTCGCCTATAGTTTGGCCAAATTCAGTATCTAGTGGCACAGTCCCACCATTGCCGTCAACGAATGGCGCTAATGTTCCGTTTACTACCCAGAGAATTATGAAAAATGCAAAACCGGTGTGAATCAGTGGCCAAACAACGTCCTTCCATCGTTTTGACATCATCCGTTTTTGCCATTTAGACGGGAATTTTTTAGGTTCGGATAGTGCACTTCCTTTTTCTAAGTTAGACTCGTCGACAGATTCTAATGTGCCAATAAACTCCAACAGGTCGATAGATTGATTTTCGTCATGATCAAACATATCGATTAATTCCTCGATTGAATCGTCGGTTATCTCATCATTTGAATGGTTCGAGAATGCTTCAATTAACTCGTTTCGATTTATTATTCCGTCACCATTACTGTCCAACTTCTTGAAGAAGGAGCCTGGATCAATATCTAATGTATCCATGTACTCTATCAACAGCGTGATAGGTGTTTTAATACGATCTCCGTCTAAATCCACATCCATCGATTCTATTACGTCAATCAATTCTAACGCGTTCACTCTACCATCGGAGTCATTATCGACGAGGGAAATTATTGACATTATTTCGCCTGGGGATAAATATTCCCCAGCAATCTCATTTATTCCTGATTGTAATTCTGGGCCATCTATAAGTCCATCAGCATCTAAATCCATTGACTCAAACATTGACCTAATGGTCAGGTCTTGGTCTTTTGCAGCGGTAAAAAGAAGTCCTAGGTATTCTTCTGGGCCTAATTCATTTTGGCTTTGGTCTTCTGCATTAGATTCGTGAGTTTCGATTATCTCTTCTTCAACATCGTCTTGGACTTCAGTGTCGTCTTCTAACGATTCATCATCTGCAGATTCTTCGGTTTGAAGCGTTTCGTCTGTGGTGGTTGCTTCGATTTCTACCTCTTCAGGTATTTCATCAACCTTGGTTGCTTCATCATCATTTGAATGACCTTCCACCTCATCTTCTTGCGATTTAACCATCTCATCGTTGGCGGTATAACTTTCTGCGGCTCTCTTTAATTCCGCCTCAGTCAAATAATCATTTTCGTTTTCGTCAAATTCTTTTGCGTGAGATAGAAAAGCATCCTTGTCCACTATGCTAAATTTCTGCATCACCCTTTCAAGAACATTCTCAGAGTACTGTTTTTGAGTTTCAGCTGATGTTTCTTGTGGTGATATTGCTTCGCCGTTTATTGCTGCTACTAGTTCGTCAAGACTGATAACTCCATCCTCATCATCATCGACCTCTGAAATTAATCGCTCTATTTGCGAAGGCGGTAAATCGGCCAAGTTTAATTTAAGCAATCCGTCTCTTAGTTCGTCAGCATCTATTGAACCATCGTTGTCGGAATCAAACTTAGCAAACAGAATTCTAGCATCAATACCAGTATTGTTAAACCAATCGCGTAATACATCTAAAACTTCGTCAGCGACAAAATAAACACCACAATCAGGACAACTCTTCGAGTCTAACGGAACCAATGAATTGCATGCACCACACTCTCCGAGCGCTTCTTCAGAGACACCAGAAAAACTAATTCCACATTCGGGGCAGGTTTTCGAATCAAGCGCAATAATTGCTCTGCAAGAACCACACTCAGCCATCGGTATATCTTTTTCTTCAGCGTCTGACACAGTCACACCCGATTATCGGATTACTACCCATGATATAATGGTTGACGGGTAATTTTGCCTCAAAGGTATATATGACTGGTGATATTCGACAACTGGTGACACAATGGAGGTGAGTCGCGGCAGTGTTTATCTCTATGAGTTTGACAATTATGACAAATTGTCAATGGACATTGAAGTATTAATGGATGTAAACAGTGAATACGAATTTTCGTTGTATTCTAGACTCCCAACTAGGAGATTGATTGAGAAACTAGACTTATCAAAACTAGATCATTACTGGATTAGCAATAATCAATCAGAAACCTCAATCAAACCCTCATTCGATGAGATGGTAAAGTCGATGAATCAATATGAAAGAAGCGTAGATAGAATCTACTTTTTGGAGGGGTTAGAATATCTATACGGTGAAAGTAATAAAGATGATTTACTAGCAAAGATAATACGATTTGTTGATAACATAAAGATGAGTAATAATGTTGTGATATATTGTATCAATAGTCTAGCTTTTGATAGCGAATGGATTGTTAAACTGCGCCATTTAACAGAAAAAATGGTCGTTAAAACCCCCGATTTAACAACAACTTTTCATGAGGATGATGTAAAAACGGACAACGAAATTCCAGGTGGTGAAAATGAAACACAGTTTGAATTGGCGATCGATGGCGGGCCGAGATTAACATATTTAGCGAGGTTACCAAGAACTGGTTTTAATAATGATATTTTGGTGAAAAGAATTTTGCAATGGCGCAGAATGGGTTTAGATGTATCGAGAATCGAGCCTGCGTTGTCTTATGGCCACGAAGAAGCATTTGAGTTATACAAGTCCGTTGAAGAGGATGTACGCAGAGCTACAGAATTAGAACGTTTCATACACAAAAATCAATATTCAATCGGAACTACACAAATAGCGACTGATATGTTTAGAATCAGACAGTTGACAGGCTTAAGTGATCTCGAGCAAAAATATTATGATTCATCTTGATAGTTTGAAATTTTCTGCTTCGATTCGTGAGAGCCAAGAACCTTCTCTCAGCATTTCAGCGATTTTGATAAGCTCGGAACTAGTCGATCTATCAAACTCCAAAATTGGCGAAATATTTCTCAATAATGATATTAGTGATTTTACAGTTGTTGAGGGGGAACCATCGCAATACGACATTGCTTCAGCAGCAATCAATAATTCACATGCAAGAACCTCTGATAATCTAACACATGCTTGGTGCAAATTCCAACACGCAGTGGCGCCCATGCTGACATGATCTTCTTGACCTGCAGACGTACTAGTTGAGAATGCTGTTCGAGGATTGGCATGACCATGTAATTCCGAAAGCGCAGCTCCTGCGCTATATTGGACAATCATGTAACCGGATTCTAAGCCACTATTCTTCGCTAAAAATGGTGCTAAATTACTCTTTTTCGAGTCGAGTAATTGGTCCATTCGGCGCTCAGATATTGAGGCTAATTCAAAAACAGCAAGAGACATCCGATCTGCACACAATGCAAGAATCTCGCCATGAAAATTGCCCTGTGAAATAATTGCAGAACTACTACCCTCTTCGCTAGGAAATACCAACGGATTATCAGTAGTGCTATTCAACTCGATTTGTATGGTTGATTGCATTGATAAAAGAGCCTCATAAACAGCTCCATGGACTTGAGGGGCGCATCTAAATGAGTATGGGTCTTGTACTCTATCAGATTCAACATGAGATTCTTGTATCTCTGAACCAGCCATTATTTCTCGGATTCTTTTTGCAACTATTTTTTGGCCAGGATGCGGTCTTACATTATGGACACGTTCATCAAACGGGGCAATGCTTCCATTAAATGCATCAAGAGATGTACAATAAATCACATCCGCAATAGGCAGTAAGTTGTTTAGCATGGACAAAGAAGTGATAGAATAACTTAGCATTTGACTAGTTCCATTAATCAAGGACAGACCGTCCTTTGCATTGAGTTCTACTGGTATTAATCCCTTTTCGGTAAGGACTTCCTTTGTATCCATTAGTTTTCCGTCATCGGTTACGATTTGCCCTTCACCAATTAGAGCAAGTGCCATATGCGAAAGGGGTGCTAAATCTCCACTAGCTCCAAGACTACCGATGCGTGGTATGAGTGGAGTTATATCCAAATTGATAAAATCAATCAGTTGCTGAACTATGTTTGGATGGACGCCAGAGTAACCTTTGGCAAAAGAATTCACTCTAACTATCATCATTGCCCTGACAGACAATTTATCCATTCGATCACCCAAACCAGTAGCATGAGATCTGATTAGATTAACTTGTAATTCTGCTAATTTATCATCATCTATTGTTGTATTCACTAATGAACCAAAACCTGTGTTGATGCCGTACACGACCTCGTCAGATTGTAGTATATTTTCAACAACTTTTCGAGAATTAATTATCCTGTCCCATGAATCCTGAGTAATCTCTAATTTTGCCGTCCCAGTAGCGATTGCCATGACCTCTGCCGGTGAAAGTGTATTTCCGTCTACAGATACTGTCTTACCCATTAAATCACCCTAATAGGTCGTCAAAAATAGCATCATCGGTAATATTAGGAATTGTTACTTTTAACAATGGATTTTCTGCCATCGCATCTGTTATTGCCTCGATAGCCCCCGAATTCCTAGCCCAAGCGCGCCTAGCAACACCATTATTCACATCCCAGTGTAACATAGATTCTATTTTCATTTTAGCTGCTTCGCTACCATCAATAAGCATGCCAAATCCACCGTTGATTACCTCGCCCCAACCAACGCCGCCACCATTATGCAGACTAACCCATGTTGCGCCTCTAAAAGAATCTCCAACGAAATTCTGCACTGCCATATCAGCAGTAAACATCGAACCATCTTTGATATTAGCTGTTTCTCTGTACGGACTATCGGTACCTGAAACATCATGGTGATCTCTGCCTAGTACAATCGGCGCTGAGATTTCACCGCTAGCAATGGCATCGTTCATAGCCAACGCAATTCTTCGCCTACCCACGTCATTTGCATAGAGAATTCTCGCTTGACTACCCACCACTAACTGGTTTTTACCTGCCTGTTCAATCCACCTAATATTATCGACCAGTTGCTGTCGGATTGAGGGTTTAGATTCAATTGCAAGTTGTTCAAGCACCGAACGAGCAATTTCATCAGTCTTAGCCAAATCTCGTGGATCACCTGATGTACAAACCCACCTGTATGGCCCAAAACCATAGTCAAAGCAAATAGGGCCCATGATGTCTTCAACATAACTTGGATAAGAAAAACTGCCATCCTCGGACAATACATCGGCACCAACTCTAGATGCTTCTAGGAGAAATGCATTACCGTAATCCCAAAAAAACATGCCGCGTTTGGCTAGAATATTTATCGCATTAGCATGTCTTACCAAGGTTTTTTGAATTTCCAGTTCAAACTTTTTTGGTTGCTCTGACATCATTTTAGTGCTTTCCTCATAGGTATAATCTGCTGGAAAATAGCCACCTTGGTACGGGTTATGTAACGAGGTTTGGTCGCTACCCAAGTCAACTTTTACCTTTCGTGCAACAATACGTTCCCACAATTCAACGATATTACCAATATGTCCTATTGAAATCGCCTCCCCTTGGTTTGCTGCATCAACCATCAAATCGATAGAATCATCCACATCTCTAGATATGTGAGTCAACCATCCTTGCTGAAATCTTTTCACCGCTGCATGCTCGTTCATCTCAGCCACTATACACGCCGCACCGCTAATTACAGCGGCTTTTGCCTGAGCACCGGACATCCCACCCAAACCCGATGTGACGAATGTAATACCAGACAAATCTCTTTCTGGTGGGAGATTTAGATGCATTCTTGCCGCATTTAGCAAGGTCAACGTTGTGCCGTGAACTATCCCTTGTGGACCTATGTACATGTAAGAACCTGCCGTCATTTGCCCATATTGTGACACGCCCAGTGAATTCATTTTTTCATAATCCTCTCGTGAACTGTAATTCGGAATAACCATACCATTGGTGACGACAACACGTGGAGAGGATTTACTGGAGGGGAACAATCCTAAAGGATGGCCAGAGTACATAACCAAAGTTTGTTCGTCGGTCATTTCACACAAGTACTGCATAACTAGCCGATACTGAGCCCAGTTTTGGAATACGGAGCCATTACCACCATAAGTTATCAATTCATGAGGAAATTGAGCAACATCCGGGTCAAGATTATTCATTATCATTAACATAACCGAAGCTGCTTGTTGAGAGTTTGCTGGATAGGCATCAATAGGATAAGCCTTCATATTATATTCAGTTGGTCTAAATCGTTGCATGGTGATTCTGCCAAATGACTCGAGTTCGTTTAAGAACTCTGTAATCAATGTCGGATGGAATTTTACATCAAAATAGCGTAACGCATTTTTTAGGGCCAGTTTTTTTTCTTGACTAGTCAAAATTTGCCGGCGATTTGGAGCATGGTCGACTGAATTATCAAAGCCCGGATGCGGCGGTAAATCAGTCGGTATACCTTCTTTCAAACACTGTCTAAGTACTGTCCAGTCTTCCTCCATAGTATCGGCCAACCGGTGTAATTCTTTGAGGCTATTGCTCTATATTCTGTTTGAGGTCAGGCCGCCAATATGTAAAAACCAGCCCACAAATCATCATCAAACATGCAAATGAAATAAAACCAGCTTTAAGGGATAGATCGTAGAATTCTACCAAAAATCCTGCAGTGGTTGTCGATAATGCAGCAGTACCACCAAGTATTAGCATATCGATGGAAAAAACCCTTCCACGTACTTCATCTTCGACCCAAGTTTGCGTTAGTACAGTGGATAATACCCAATTACCGCCGCTAGCAGAATGAGCCAGTATTATCAATGCAACTGTTAACGGGAGATAAATGTCTAAAGTTAGTCCCAAAAGCAAGTAGAAGAACCCTGAAATTGCAACTAAAATTCCAACCAAAGATGGCCATTTTGTTTTATCCTTAAACAATGCTCGGGCGATTAGTGGACCTATCCCCGTACCTATTCCTCTAGCAAAGAAGAATAATCCAAAACCAAATGCAGCACCGTAACCAGTTATATCCCCTCCTGCTAGAACCAAAAATACACCAGCAAGACCTGCTCCAGCTAAGTTCCAAGAGGATTTAGCAAATACGATTCTGAGCAGTTTTTTATCATTATAAATTCTAGACCACCCCGCTTTAATATTAGCAATTGCGGTTTTTATTATAGGACCTTCAGTTGTAGAATCATATTTTTGTTCGAATGTCAAGGGGATTAGCAGCAGAGATGACAGCAAAAATGTGTAAGAATCAATAATAAATGCTACATCAGTGCCCCAGACACTAACTGTAACGCCGCCAAGCATAGCGCCAATACATAACGCAGTAGACCACGAGGCGCTATCAATTGCATTAGCCGTGATTAAGTCATCTTCGTCGACAATATTAGGTAATGCTGCTCTTTCAGCAGTCACATATACTCCATGAAGCAGCATCATTAGGCCAGAAATGGAGATAAGCCACCACATATCTTCCTGTCCATCGACTAACAGGAAAGTCAATGCCAACCCGACTTGAAATATATTTGCCCAAAGCATCAGACTTTTTCGACTCATACGATCAGCTAGTAAACCATTGACTGGCTGGGATATGGCAAATAGAGCCATTCTTACAGAAAACAAAATCCCAAGTAAAAATTCGGAACCAGAATACTCTAGAATTAGAAAAAACAGTGCAATTGTATTGAACCATTCGCCAAGTAGAGAAATTACTGAAGCAGCCCATAATCTCCGGAATTTAGCATTCGAGAAGAAGAATTCAATGTAACCTTTTGTCAATATCACTCCTCCTCATGCATGGAATTTTGACCACTGATGGTACAAATAATCCATTTTGAGGTAGGAGTATTTGAGATATCTGCAGTTGAATCCAGAGGCACTAGTTCATTGGCCTCCGGAAAGTAGGTTGCGATGTTCCTTTTTGGTATCTTGTATGGAATAACAATCCAATGATCTGACTTCTTAACTAAACCATTGAAATGACTTGAAATTGATACAACGTCCCTGGTTTTTAGTTGCAAATCAAGCATGTCATCGGGGTTCATCATAATTACCCTCCTATTACCTTTAATCCCTCTGTATCGGTCATCGAGACCATAAATTGTGGTATTGTACTGGTCGTGGGAACGAATCGTCATCATCACAAATTGATTATCTTCTAAATCCACGTCAGGTAAAGGATTGATAGAAAAATTTGCCAGACGATTTGGGGTGTCGAATTTACATTCATCTTTTGGCGGATTAGGTAAATTAAAACCATTTTTACCTCTTACCCGCTCATTATAATCTTCAAATCCGGGGATGCATCTAGCAATCAGATCTCTTATTGCGTCATAATTGTTAACCAATTGACGGAAATCAATATTCGAGTTTGATAGTGTTTTGGCTGCTAATTCTGCAATTATCCAAGGTTCACTTCTCAAATATGTCGATGCTGGTTTCAGTCGTCCTTCCGACTTGTGTACTACTCCCATCGAATTTTCGACCGTGACAAATTGAGAACCAGAATCTTGTAAATCAATCTCTGTTCGTCCCAAACAAGGTAAAATAATCATTTCACTAGCGCCAACTAAATGGCTGCGATTGAGTTTCGTTGATACGTTTACCACCAATGAAAGTTTGGCTACGGCTGCGGATGTACGTATTGTATCAGGTGTTGCGGAGATGAAATTACCCCCTAAGCAAAATAGGAAATCAGCCTGACCTGATTCCATTGCTCGAATTGCATTGACTACATCTAGCCCATGTTTTCTAGGCATAGTATGTTTTAGACCCAGTTCCATTTGTTCGGTAAAAGAGTCACTGGGCGACTCCCATATACCAACTGTTCTGTTTCCTTGAACATTAGAATGGCCACGTACCGGGCAAAGACCTGCCCCCTTACGTCCAATATGGCCTCCTAGAAGATGAAGATTGACAACTTCTTGAATAACTGCTACACCGTTTCTGTGTTGCGTTAACCCCATCGCCCAACATGAAATAACTGACTTAGAGTTGCCGATAATACTCGCTAGTTGCTCAATTGTATCTCGCTCTAATCCGGTATCTCGACAGACTCGGCTCCAATCCAAATTTTCAAGTGATTTTGAATATGCTTCATACGACGAAGTTTTGGAACTAATAAAATCAACATCTAACCTGTCATTATCAATGATAATGCTATTTATCGCTTTGAATAATGCGGCATCACCACCTATTCTAATAGGAACATGAATGTCTGCTAGTTTCGTTGAGTTAAAATTCAACTTCATGAAGTCTTGAGGGTGCTTAAACCTCACTAGTCCGGTTTCTGCTAGTGGATTTATGTGAATTATTTGGCAGCCATTTAGCTTGGCGTCTCTCAATGCAGTAAGCATCCTAGGATGATTAGTGCCAGGGTTTTGACCAATAACCAATATGGTTTCAGCATGGTTAAAATCTGCAAGGGTGACTGTCCCTTTACCTATGCCAATCGTTGATACTAATGCTTTGCCACTAGATTCGTGACACATATTGGAGCAGTCTGGCAAATTATTTGTCCCAAAAATCCTGACAAAGGCTTGATAGAGGAAAGCTGCTTCGTTACTTGTTCTACCTGAAGTGTAGAATATTGCTTTGTTGGGAGAATCAAGAGCATTTAGTTTAGATGAAATCTTTGAAATTGCATCTGCCCATGAGATAGGTTGGTAGTTGAGTTCACCTTTCGCTAAGTACATTGGTTCAGCAATACGTCCTTGACTATTGAGCCAATAGTCGCTTTTTTTCGATAATTCCTCAATAGTATTTTGAGCAAAGAAATCTCTGTTCACATTAGGTTTCATCGCTTCATCAGCAACAGCCTTAGCTCCGTTTTCACAGAATTCAAAGGAGGAGCGATGTTCCGGATCGGGCCATGCGCAACCTGGACAATCAAAACCTTCCTTTTGATTTACCATGTTGAGAGTCTTGATGGTTTTGAATGGCCCCATCTTTTTCAATGAATGCAGCGCACTAGAGACTACTGCTGGAATACCTGCTGCCGTCGCTTTTGGTTTGGTGAGGCGCAGTTTATTTTTGTCAACCGGAGTTAGGCCTCTAGCATCATCGACCATGGTAACATTACATTGTGTTGATTTTTGCTTTTCAACTCTTGGTAAGAATTGCATCGTTACCCTATGATTGTATGACTAGATTCCCTAACGAAAGAGTATATTTTGATACCCAGTGCACGTGCGCAATCTGCTGCTAAGGTTGAGCATGCCCCAATGCTGGCGATTACCGGAATATTGGCTCTTGAGGCCTTGGCAACAATGTCCCATCCGCACCGTCCGCTTAGTAACAATATATGGGTGTCATGTTCTGCGATGTCTAGTGATTTACCAATTACTTTGTCAACGGCATTATGTCGACCAATATCCTCAGCGAAGCAGGAAATTAACCCATTAGATGACAACAACCCCGCACTGTGCATTCCACCAGTTTTGGCAAAGCCTTCCTGTTGGGACTTCATTAATTGCAATCCCGGGTGTAGTATCGAATCACAAAAATTAATTTTGGAATTTATGATTGGCAAAGTTTTGATCAATTCATCTAATCCGTCAGTATTACACGCACCACAAGAAGTAGATGTAATGCCCGAAGACTTGGATTCGATTGCTAACGCGGCATCTCCACGTAAGTAGACATCAATTCCGTTATTAACCGAATGAGTGGTCACCGAATTTTTGATGCTCAAAGTTTGATCATATTCTAGATATCCTTCGGCAATTAAGTGCCCTAAGATGAGGTAGTCTACATCGCATGGCGAACCAAGTAAAGAGGCAATTTTCACGTCGTTATAATGCAACTTAATTACTGTCTCAACGGCCAAATAATCCACAGTTACACGATTAGTATTTTCTGTTTTTTTTGCCACAGGTACCTTTCTATAATTGATGTCAATCACCATTCCGAAGATGTTCTAAGTCGAAGAATTCAAACTGCAACTCAACTAACTCTCCGCTTGTTTCAGCGGCGGAATATGCTTCCAAAGGTTCATAATTTAATTCAATGAATCTTTCTCCCCATCTGAAACCAGCCAGTAATTTGCGTGCTTGATCCTTGTTCCCTGCCAAATACGTTGCGGCAGCTAATGCCTCAATCGTGCTCAATTTTCCTGGTTTACCCCAATTGACTGGGTTAGCAGCCAAAAATAAAGGTAACATTCTTGGTTTAAGCCTGGTTCTTCGCATCACTTTTTCTACACTTGGTTCAATTTGTTTCCATGAACAGTCTAGGCCGACCAGTGAACCGTTTTGTGTATACAGTAAATCATGGTCTTCTGGTCCAAAGATTTTCCCGCATAGAGGTTCAAGAATTATCCCTTTTTTGGGTAGTGTTTCCAATCTCTTGTGCAGAACTAAATCCCCACGTCTTGACGAAATTACCGCGGTGTTTTTTTTCGGGTCATCTTGTGCTAGCCACAAAGAATGAACGCGGATGTCCATTCAATCACCATTCTGCTTAAAGAAGTCACCGAGAGTCATGCCTTTGTTACTACTTTTTATTACGCGTGTTGTTTCAGTCTGTGCATTAACTTCCATTAATGTAATTCCAAGAACTCGTTCCAGTTTTTTTACCACTGAATCAGTTGGTGGTTTGCCGGATTCAGCTGATTTGATTACGTTAACAGTCTCTGCCATGCGTTTGCCTAACTCTGCATGATTCCAGCCTTTCGAGGTTCTAGCGGTGGAAATTCTTGAAGCAAAATCACTCACAAGTTCTTTCTCATTTTTCGCCATTATGTCGTTTCGTCGTTTTGGTTTGAAACTAGAATTTGAACGACTATGAGACATCTTTAGTCCTGGAGCTACTTCTTTAGGCCCTAGACCCAATTTATCTACACATCTAAGGCATGCGTGAACATTGGCCTTTCCCATCATGACTGTTCTAGTACTGACTTTCATTGCCCCACAAACTTCACACTCACCCATCGTCGCACCAGACCTGCCTGTAGTACTATCAAAATGAAATTTGCTGAAAATATGGTAGGGTTCATAGATGATAGGCAATAGGGAGTATTGGTCGGCATGGTTGGAGAAGTAGGGACACCATCAAAAGAAGTCAAAACTTCAACCGATGAAGAACTAAAATCCCTCGAGGAAGAATTTAGAGCATTGCAAGATCAAACTCAAGATTTGATTAATGAAAGAGCCCATATGGAATCTGAAATCAGGTCCCTAAAGAAGCGGGCAAATCGACTAGATGATGAGGTTCGCAGTTTGAAATCACCACCGTTAATCGTTGGACACTTAGAAGACATACTAGACCAAGAAAGAGGGATTGTTCGGTCATCAAACGGCACCGTTTTCCAAGTAGCATTAAACCAAAGACTATCCCCTGAGGTACTAAAACCCGGAGCAAGGGTCGCTCTAAATCAGGATACACTGGCTGTTATAGAAGTCCTGCACGACGCTTGGGATCCAATGGTCAGCGGTGCAGAAATGATTGAACGACCGGATATTGGATACGACTCAGTAGCCGGGTTAGACGAACAAAAACAATCAGTTAGAGAAGCAATAGAATTGCCATTAAATTCGCCTGAATTATTTGCAAAAGTTGGCGTCGAGCCGCCAAAAGGAATTCTACTAGTTGGGCCACCTGGATGTGGAAAGACCTTGTTGGCAAAGGCGGTTGCAAACCATACAGAAGCCACATTTATTCGTATGGTTGGCAGCGAACTAGCACAAAAATACATCGGCGAGGGTGGCAGAATGGTTCGGGAATTATTTTCATTGGCCAAGGAAAAAGCCCCATCGATAATATTCCTCGATGAAATCGATGCCATTGGCGCCAAAAGGTTGGATGGGTCTACCAGTGGAGACCGTGAAGTCCAACGAACACTAA
Source organism: uncultured Candidatus Poseidoniales archaeon (assembly GCA_964412625.1). Classification (GTDB taxonomy): domain Archaea; phylum Thermoplasmatota; class Poseidoniia; order Poseidoniales; family Poseidoniaceae; genus MGIIa-L1. Next base: position 11,178 of record CAYPPO010000007.1, on the reverse strand, counting down.
TGCAACTCCTAGCAGAATTGGATGGTTTTGATGTACTAGAAAATGTCAAAATAATAGCTGCAACCAATAGGCCAGATATCTTAGATGAAGCACTGTTACGGCCTGGTCGATTTGACAGAGTTATTGAAATACCGATACCAGACGATGTTGGTAGAAAAGCAATTTTCCAACTCCACATTAGCAAAATGGCTACTAAGAAAATTCATCTAAAGACCGTGGTAGATAAAACCGCTGGATTCTCCGGAGCAGAAATCAAGGCAACTTGTGTTGAAGCTGGTATGATTGCAATTCGTGAGGGAAGAAGTCATATCAAGCAAGATGATTTCATCGAATCTATCAAGCGCATAAATCTGAAGAAAATAAAAGGTGGACTAAGAGATTCTCCAGATGGCCTTTACAACTAACTTCAAAGTCCGTCTTGAAGACCCATTATCATGGTCCAGCCAATCATTGAATGTGTGCCTAATATATCTGAGGGAAGAAATCAAGGCGTAATTGATAAAATTATTAATTCAATACAACAATCAAAAAATTGCTCGGTTTTGAGTGTGGAGCCTGATTCAGATTACAACAGGACTGTTGTTACTATCGCTGGCGAGCCTGAAGAAGTATACAATGCGGCATTGCAATTGATTAAATCATCGATTGAACTAATTGATATGAGTGAGCATAAAGGAGAGCATCCGCGGTTGGGTGTTGTTGATGTATGTCCATTTATCCCGTTATCTGATTACACGATGGAAGAATGCGTTGAATTAGCCGTGAGACTAGCAAATGAGGTTTCTGAACAATTTAATGTTTGTACATTTTTATATGGATATGCTGCAAATCATTCGGATAGAAGGCTATTATCTACCCTAAGAAGGGGAGAGTATGAGGGATTAGAAGCACGGCTAAGTGGCACTGACGAAATTCATGCTAACACTACGAAATTACCAGATTTTGGACCCAAATCATGGACTGAAGAAGTAAGAAAATCCGGAGGGATTACAATTGGTGCTAGAGATATACTGATTGCCTATAATGTAAACGTAGATGAACCCGATGCTGTAGTTGCGAAAAAGATAGGATCGTTAATACGTGGTTCAGGTAGACTAATTAAACAAAATGATGGCAAAAAAATGCGAATTAATGGCATGATATCGGAAATACAAGGCATGGGTGTAACACTTGAATCACATTCAATAAGTCAAGTATCAATGAATATTCTAGATGTAAATAAGTGTCCGATTCACAAGGCTTTTGAAATTTGTAAATCCATCGCTAAGGATCATTCTGTTGAGTTAAGAGGTAGTGAATTAGTGGGTTTAGTGCCGCTAAGTGCTATGTTGGAGGTTGGCCGGTGGTATACAAGAAAAGAAACCCCCTCTGAAACCGAGTTAGTTAGCGATGCAATCGAAGGTCTTGGCCTGTCAGAGTTAGAGTTTTTCGATCCTAACAAAAGAATCATTGAATGGGCCCTAAGGGGTGATGATGTTTGAATTGGACTAAAATGACTATCGAAGAATTTCAAGATGCCCTATCTTCTGACAATCCTACACCTGGCGGAGGCACTGCGAGTGCGATAGCCCTTGGTCACGCTGCATCACTTGTTGCAATGGTGGCAAATTTAACCATTGGAAATGAAAAATGGTCAGAAGGATGGGAAGTAAGTGACTCAGCAATAATTCTGGCGAATACGGTTATCAAAGACTCAGCAAAATTAGCAACTGATGACAGTGATGCGTTTGAGGAGGTAATGAATTCATTTAAACTTCCCAAAAATAACGACGATGAAAAAAATATCAGACGTGAAGCTATTAGAAATTCAACCCTAAAGGCAGCAGAGATCCCTTACAGAACAGCTCTACTCGCTCTGGACCTGCTAAAAGTCATGGTGCCTTTATCGCGATATGGGAACCAAAATGCAATTTCTGATGTTGGCGTGGCTGCGCTCTTAGCCACTGCGGGATGTAAAGGAGCGTTGTTCAATGTTGAAATAAATTTGAATAGTCTACCTTCTGATTACGGCTCTGAAATGCGTGGAAATTTTGAACTAATCAATGATGAGTGCAGAACAATATCAAAAGATATTATGCACAATGTAAAACAACGACTGTAATTACCTAACGATCGAACCAGTGGTTATTTCACCGTCTGTGGTAATCAATTTAACCGATCCATTGCCATCATCAGCAGCGAGCATCATGCCTTCTGATGTTACTCCTCTTAATTGTCTTGGTTTCAGATTTGCCACGAATACCACATTCATACCAATCATTTCCTCGATTGAATAATATTCTTTTATTCCAGCACAAATAATTCTTCCATCACCACCATCATCCAAATGCACTACATACAGTTTATCTGCGTCAGGATGATTTTCCACATTAATGATTTTACCAACTTTTAGTTCAACTTTCATGAAATCATCAAACTGTAAATATTGTATTCCTTCTATTGTTTTGTTCATTTTCTTTCCTCCTTTTTTACCACCTTTAACTGTATGGCCATGAGCTAAATCGTCATGGCTGTCCGTTACTAGAGACTCCTCATGCTTGAGAATCTCTGATAAATCTAAACGATTAAACAGAGGCACAGGCTCATGATCAAACCATGTCATCTGACACTCCCAATTTGTTGCCTCTTTCCATTCAACTTCTGATACATTACCATCTTGACCAAGATTGTGCCATAACCTTTGTGAACTGAATGGCATAAACGGTTGCATTACAATCGATAAGTAACGACATATACGCCAACCGAATGCAAGCGTGGCAAGGGATTCATCCCTTTCTGCTGATTGTTGGTCTGATGGGGACAAAAACTTCCACGGTGCAGCTGCTTGTATAATCTGGTTCCCATATTGTGCAGCTTTCATTGCCGACCTCAATGCTTCTTTGAATCGATGCCTTGACAGAGATGATGTTATTTCTTCATGTATTTGCTCTAACCTTGCTTTATGCGCAATGTTGGACTGTGGTAGTTCTAATTTTTCGAACGGACCATTGTCATGCATGGGCAGACGCGAACCCAATGTTAGAATTCTGTGAACGAAATTACCATATGCAGCAATCAATTCGGAATTTATCTTCTCCACAAAATCAGGCCAATTAAAATCGGTATCATGATTTTCCGGCATATTGATGCTAAGGTAATAGCGAAGAGTGTCTGGGTCAAATCTTTCGAGGAAGGATGGCAACCATACGGCATGTTTTCTAGATTTGGAGAATTGTCCACCAGCCAACATCAAATATTCCATTGCAGGGACATTATGCTCTAATGCTAATTCCTCTGGACCTGGCAGAGATATTGGTGTTGTGATATCTAATCCAGCATTTGCATGGTTTAATCCCATAATCAATGCAGGCCAAATAACAGTATGAAAGGGAATGTTGTCCTTACCTAAGAAATATAGATGTCTTGGTTTATTGCCGTTCTTGTCTACCTTCCACCAAGCTTCCCATGCTTTATCACCCATTGAATGGTTGGAAGTTACTGCCTCTTGCGCAGCCCAAATTTGAGCACATGTAGAGTAACCTTGTACAGCCTCAAACCAAACATATACACATTTTCCTGCCCATTCATCTCCGTCAAGCGGTAATGGTATACCCCAACTCAAATCCCTAGTCACGGCTCTTGGCCTCAAGCCCATATCTAGCCATTGTTTTGTCATAGCGCGAACATTGGGTTTCCAAACCTTCTCTTGACTCGATGCGTGTTGCTCAAGCGCTTTTTGAAATAAGTCTAAACGATAAAAGAAATGATCAGTATCCTTTACCTCAATGATGGAGTCTGGATTCATTTTTGACCGTGGATTTTTTAATTCAATTGCTTCATATGTAGCACCACAATCATCGCACTGATCACCCCTTGCATCTTCATGACCACAATTTGGGCAGGTCCCCTCCACGTATCTGTCAGGAAGAAATCTACCGGACCCTGAATTATTTACTTCATAGTACTGTTGAGTCGTTTTGCGCTCAAAAAAGCCTGCCTCTAGAAGTTTCAGAAAGTTCTCCTGAACAAGTTGTTTATGCTTTGGATCGGAGGTTCTATTGAATAAAGCACCACCATATTCTACCCCTCTAGAATCGATAGTCGGATGCCATGAGCATCCCAATTTAAGTAAAGCATCAATGTTAATTTTGTGAAACTTATCAACGACTTCTTGTGGGTCAATACCCTCTTGTTCGGCAGTCACGGTAATTGGAGTCCCATGCTCATCTGATCCAGATACCATCAGGACCTTGTTGCCAATAGCTCTTTCAAATCTTGATTGGATATCTGGGGGCAGATAGCACCCTGCAACATGACCTAAGTGAAGCGGGCCGTTAGCATATGGCCAAGCAACACAAATCAAGACATGTTGATTATCCTGTGCCATACCGTCTCCTCATCCATTACGCGGGAGCGACTTATTTATTGAGTTTCAGTATGATGTAGGTTTTATGCGTCATTTTGAATAACTAGAATCACCACGGTGTACTTAGCGCATCGTCTAGGGGCCGTCGAAACTTCATGGATTACACATTGCTGATTTTCTATGTTACACTAGCACTTGGTGTATCATTCCTATGCTCGATATTAGAAGCGATAGTCCTATCTATGCCGCATACTTATATCGCCGTACTAGAGAAAGAAGGTAGTAAGATTGGTAAAATCTGGGCTACCTTGAAAGATGATGATGCAGTTAAGCCACTAACTGCAATTCTAACTTTGAATACAATTGCCCACACTATGGGTGCTGCAGGCGTTGGTTCTGAAGTACAGAAATTATACGGAGAAGAAGCATTGACCTTCGCCTCAGTAATACTAACCTTAGCTGTTCTGTTCTTGTCAGAAATAATCCCAAAGACCCTTGGAACCGCTTACTGGAAAAAACTCACACCAACTGCAGGTTACATTCTTCACTATACGACCATATTGTTGACTCTGATTATTGTCCCGATTCAATGGTTAAAAAAGATATTACCGAAAGGGGAACAGGCACTTGTTACTCGTGACGATGTTGCGGCACTTGCCGATCTCGGTGAAGAAGAAGGAATTCTTGAGGTGGATGAGGAGACGGTAATACACAATCTATTGAGGCTTAGAGAAATAAAAGTGCATGAAGTAATGACTCCTCGAGTCGTTCTCACAGCATTCCAAATGAATGCAACTATCAGGGAAATAATGGATGAAAATCAAGTTATAAGATTTTCAAGGATTCCAATTTATGATGAATCAATAGATGACATAAAAGGAATTATCATTCGCTCTCAGCTTCTAATGGCAGCAAGCAGAGACGAATGGGATGTAAAAATATCTGAACTTTCTAAAGACGTTTTGACAATATCTACCAATAGCTCGGTTGATGCAACGCTTGACTTATTCCTTACGAACAAGCAGCAAATAGCAATAGTTGCTGATGAATTTGGCGGTACATCTGGAATTGTAACAATGGAGGACGTGTTAGAAACCCTGCTGGGTGAAGAAATAGTTGATGAACTGGACGAAGTTGAGGATATGCGAGAATTAGCAAGGGACCAAGCAGATTATGCTGAATCTGAATGATCTTTCACGCTATCCAACCATGATTCAATTAGTGCATCGCGGATTGTGTTTTGTCTTGCACCAGCATGCGACAATGATGTTACTAAATGGTGCTCAAAAATATAGTTAGTAACATTTTGTTGATGTTCGATTAGCCTATAGTAGTGTTCTAATCCTAATCTATCATCCTGCTCGGCTTGAACAACAATACAGTTATTTCTTATCAAACCCCACTTGGGTGTGTCAACCTCACTCAAATCGGTAACATCGGCGATTCGGGGGTTAATTTTGTTAAAATGTCTTGACAACCTACTCCAGAAGGCGCTCACTGCAAAATTTGGTATCTTTAATGTCTGTAAACTTTCTTCAAATATCATAGAATAACAAGTCATTGGAGATTCAAGTATGTACCCTTTTATTCTGTTTTCTCCTTTAGATTTTAATCTGTCAAAGCGCAAGAGTACAAATCCTCCCATACTATGGCCATGAAGATATACATTGTTAACAAGTCTCAAGTCAAACCAATCATCTAACCTATCGAAGAAATCATTGAAAGTGGTGGATGCATGACCTGCAGTCCATTTGCTTACAGACTCACTTTTGCCGTGGCCGGGTAATTCGAAAATAATCACATGAAATCCCAATCTTATGTAATGCTCTGCTCTACCTTGCATCGATGATGCACCGCTACGCCAACCATGAATGATGATTACTAATGGTCGTATCTCATTATCAAAATAAGACATTGTGTGAATAATTGTTTCACAATTATGGAACTGGGAAGACCAACCTGGGGCAATTAGTTCTTTTTTCCTCTTGCCAGGTGCGATGAATGCGAGAGCAACCCAGGACTCTATGACTAAATTATATAACAAAATCAAGATTACTGCTAAAGTAATTAATCGTGCAGTAACCGACGCTAAATTAATACAAATTATGAGACAAATAGTTGTCAGTGCAAACAGAATCGTTGGTCTAGTCCATCTGTGATAAACAAAAAGCATAGATCTCACTCAACAAAGGCTTTCACTTCTTTGTTGCTTTGGCTTTTGCCTTTGGTTTTGCCTTAGCTTTTGCCTTGGCTTTTGCAGCGGGTTTCGGATCGTCATCCTGTGTGTCCTTGGCATCCGATTGATTATCTTCAGCGTTAGCGTCTTCGGAATTTGCTTCCTCTTCAGCTTGGGCCTTGGCGATTTTCTTCGCTTCCCGGCGTGCAGCAAATTTGTCACCATAATCGCCCATATTCTCAAATTTGGCCCAGAATCCTGAAGCCTTTTCCTCTTTGGTTGGTACATGTTTTACCAAATATGCGCCAAAAAGGACATCGTACAATCCTTGATTATACTGACTAGCGCGAGCGAATTGCCAGTTGACGATGTACAAAATAATGAAGATAGCCCCTATTGACGTCCAAACAATGGGGCCTGCTCCAGCATTACCTTCTTGCAGTTCACTTGTTGATACAACAACAAATAAGAAGCCAAATAAGGCTAATATGCCAACTGAATTGGATAGCATACCTTGGAATGGAGTTGACTTTTCACCAGCGTAGTTAACATATTTTATCCGAGCAACAAATTGTCCAAGGGTACGTCCGGTTTTAATTGGTAAGACAACAACGTTGAGGAAAATCATCACAATTGCGACAATAAGAAGAATTGTGGTCACCATACTCGTATCTCCGGCCATCATGAAAATTGCTGCCAATAGTACTCCAAAATTCCAACCAAAGTTAACAAACCAGCTCATTGTACGGTCAAGTTTATTCGAGATCTCAAAACCTTCAGGGAGTCCAGTTGGTCTTGGTGTTCGAGGTTTCTTTTCCTTTTTTTGCTTTACCGGCTTAGTTACTGGTTCAGCAACTGCTGGTGTTACGGCTTTGGTTTTTGCTGCGGGTTTTGCCTTGGCAACTGGTTTTGCCTTAGCAACAGCTTTGGCTTTCGCTTTAGGTTTAACTTCTGCTGTATTTGTTCCTCCGCCTGCTTTGTCTAATAATCCCATTTAATCACCTTACTGATACATTTCCCCTATGGTACTGTAAATTTTAAAATCACTCGAAGCAACAAATTTTTCTATTGATTCTGCGCTCATATTCCCAAGTTGGTTATCGACAATAGAGAAGAACAACGACCTTAGGTCGTCATCTGCGGACATTGGATCGCTGCCAACTGTTTGATATATATTGAAATCCTCTGAAGCAACAAAAGAATCAACAACTTCGGATGGGAGATTTGAACCAAGCAACTCATCAACAATTGACACAAATGTGACGAAAATATCCTCTTCGTCCGCTTCTTGTGCGACTACTGGTTCTGCCTCAGCAACCGGCTGTTCGACTGATTCAGTTGATTCCAGTGTTGCAATTAATTGCTTGCGCTCTCTTAACAATGATTCAAGTTGGGGCTTTAATTCTGCAAGCGCTTCTTCATCGCCATCGGTCTTTGCCTGCTGATAAGATGGTTTTAAACTTCTAATTTTATCTTCAAGGTTAGCTAAAATTTCAGCGTCTGACAACTCTTCACTATCCTCGTCAAGTAATTCGACAACGGGAGCATCTCTAATTTCTGCAATCTTTTCGTCATGTTGTTGTTTTCTTAAGACAATAATGTCTCGGTCCAATGCGTGTCCAAAACGGTCGGCATACCTATCTAGTAACGAACCTGCCTCTCCGGATGATATTCGGTCGATGTGTCCGTATATTTGAGGCAAGGGTTTGTTAGATTTTTTCGCCCATAAATCACCGTAACCCTGTTTTGATTCTTCTGAACCTTTTGATGATACGGTCTCAGCAGCATTCAGTAGAGATGGAGGTGGCACTTCATCAAGAGGTGGTAATGTAGCTGGTGGTAATTCGCTGGGGGCTGGTAAGTCCGGCACAACTGGCGCATTTGGTGCCGGCAATGGCATGCCTGGCAATGGCGGCAAAGGAGCGGGTGGTAAAGCAGGATTTACTGGTTCAGCAGCAGATTTTTTCTTGTTCTTCCTGAACCCCATAACCTCACCTAAGCAGGAGGGAGGGTTGAATAGTATTGAACCTTACCGAAAAAAACCTCAAAATTACGAGCATTACTTGTAGTAATTATTTCGCTACCTTCGCCCAACCTTTCAATATTAGAAATGTTGCAGTTGATTCGGGAACTTCAATTATATCTCCCATATTAGGCTCCCATTCATTATCAAAAAACCTGAATCTACATTCCTCTTGAACCATTTCAACCGAGAGCGAATTGTCACTAGGTAAAACAACTGTTTCACTGAGTGGATCGAACGGCTTATGACCGTCAGGGTCTAAGCGGGACAGCGGAAATTCTGTTACTTTTAAACCAGACTTACCGTGAAGTGATGATGGCCATCTTATCTGCCTTCTAACGTCAATTGTAACAACTTCATCAGCCTCTCCTGCATTGGATAAGACTACAGAAGTATCGGTCTTTAGCAGATCTAAAAATAATGACTCATACCTATCTAAGACACCAAAATTCCCCTCTAGTAATCTTCTCGCTCGGTGGTCGTTGAGTAGAATTTCGCTTAGATTCTGGATTGAGGTTTTTCCTTTTGAACTGGACCGATTTTCCCGCCTTGCTTGTGATTTTAACCCCTCGTGTAGATTTTCAAGAAGCGTAGTGTAACCTTTCTCCTTTCGAGCAATCGATTGTAGTTTTTTTACTACTTCTTCCATACCGAGGTTTATTCTTGAAGCCCAACCAGTTCTGTCACCGGAGTGATATCGTGATATGCTACTCTTTACATCTACATCCTCGCCTCTTATGTGAGACACTATCTCTCTTCTTGCTTCTGAATCAAGTTGGAACAAAGACGGATCTCTGTAGTGTAGGTGAAATCCTCTGTGACCAGAAAATGTCACTTGTAAGTACTTTTCTGAGAAACCAAATTCAGGCTCCAAGTAATCGTTCCAGAGAGTATATGCTTGTTCTTGTATGACATCCAGCATCGCCGGAAAATCTCGGTCTGTAACTCCCGGCAAATGGTCACCATCCAAATCAAATATTAGGTCTGCACCAATCCAATCTTTCTCCACCATTTTTAATTCATATGGTTTATGCCAATAAGCGGTAGAATAAAAGCAGGAATGCATCGGTCTTTGAGTTATAAATTGCCTTACTCCTTCTACTTCTGAAAATGCTTTATGTCTTATCGGCGGAGAGTTGCCGAACGGTATGAACATCCATTCTCTAAATCGAGTTCTGGGCGGAGACCATAATGGTGATTTACGATAATAGTTGGTAAACTGATGCGCAAAGCGAGCCCAGCCAGAGGAAAACATTTTGACACCACAAATCAAAAGTTGGGGTTACTCATTAGTCATCCAGAATCGTTGCTCGGCTTCAATAATCTTGGTCGCCGACTCAGCACCTGTTGCCTTGACATAGCACTCCCAGCAGTAGTAATTGTTGTTGATAACCATGGCAGCACCGAAAGTCATTCTTACACCGCATTCCTTGCACCTTGGACCAATCTCACCATTAGGTGCCTGTGCCAATTGTACATTATCGTGCGGCATTTCTTCTCCCCAGTTTATCGTATATGTAGTAGTTATTGAATTTGTCTAACATTCAACTTCTTGATACTCTTTACTACGACACCATTCTAACAGGTCTATCGCAACTTCACACGATTCAGCAATTTCAGGGAGCGGGTGATTTACGAATTGCTCCAAAACGGGCTTAACGGCATAATTACCAATCGCGCCTAACGCTTCTGCTGCCTCATGCCTTACCATTACATGTTCGTTTTCATCACTGAGAACCTGTGTAAGCGTGGGTATCGCTGTTTCGTTTTGCATTTGACCCAAAACATAAGCCACCTCATGTCGCAATAATGCGCTATCTGAGCCAAATCCTGAACACAGCGCAATGCAGGCCTCGTCAGTGCCATCATTTCTCAGGGCAAACACATTGCGCATTCTTTGAAACATTGGCACTGCTGAATCTGTCAGCGATGCCTCCCACTCAGAAATTTTGCCGGTAGCGAGTGGGGGGGCTGGGTCTACAGAGCCAAATTGGCTAACTTTAGGTTTGTCTGACATAATTACTCACCAATAAATTCCATCTCGTTTACATTAAAATTTGCGTCGATTAAACCGATATCCTGACCTTCTGATATGAATTGTCTGATTGATGATCTGCCATCTTCACGGTAGTCTAATGTTCTATCATTGACATACATTGTAACAAATTTTTGATTGGTTTCATCATCAATGCCTCTGCCCCATTTTTTGGCAAATTCTAACGCCTCTTCAGGGTTGTCAATAGCATATTGTATGCTCATTTTGGTATAATTTGTAATATCTTCCATCATTTGTTGGCCAAGATCATTTCTGACGACATTACCGCCTAATGGCATTGGAAAATTATTTGTTTTGTTGTTCCACCATTTACCAATGTCTATTAGAACCTCTAGATTGTAATCGACATAAGTTAGTTGACCTTCATGGATTATTAAACCCGATAAGTAGGTATCATCTAGTATACGAGGTATTATTTCATCAAACGGCACAACCTCTACTTCGACATCACCCCAGGCCAATCGCAATCCGAGATAGGCACTGGTTTTCAAGCCGGGAACCGCTATTATTGATTCTTTAGCTTGTTCGACTGTCACCCCTGACTTACACACTATCATCGGGCCGTAACCCTCGCCCAT
>CAYPPO010000006.1:9724-56634 GCA_964412625.1 uncultured Candidatus Poseidoniales archaeon | reverse complement strand
CCCACCATAAAGACGATTTGTGGTACAGGGTACGCCTAGCTCCCCACCTATCCCACCTGCCCGTTGATTGATTGGTATTTTAACGGAACGGTTTATTCTACTACTCTTCGTACTTAGAGGGACATGAGGTTTTGATAATTTCCGCTTCGAACACATACATTGAATTTGTGTACTTTAGCACTCCTTTAGCATATACTGTTCGGTTGTCACCCAAACCATTAGATACCGACGCATCTACAAAATCAACCAGAATTTCATAGTCGACGCCGTGCAGTATAAATGTCATTGATGAGTTATCTATTGACCCATCCTTAACCTCTCCGCGTAAAGCAAATTCTTCATCGACAAAGCCGCTTGGACTATCCATCACTTCGTCCACTGTTCGTGTCGGTTCTGGAGATTGCAAGATTACTGCTCCTAGTATCACTAGTGTCAGTAGACCTCCAGTAATCAGTAACCTAGTTCTCCGGGTAAACAACGCTATTCCCTCCTGTGTGTGAGGCCCACTGCTTCATGGATGTTTGTTAAGTTGTGTTCTTTCAACTTTTTGTAAAGCCCGTTCACTATTTGTTTGCTCATCCCTGGACCTTCAAATACAAACCCACTGTATGCTTGTATCAAACTTGCTCCAGCAGTGATTTTCTCCCATGCGTCCTCAGCATTCATTATTCCCCCAACCCCAACAATAGGAAATTTCCCGTCGGTAAATTGGTAGATATGGCTGATAAATTCTGTTGATTTGTCTTTCAATGGATTCCCACTCAGACCGCCCGTTTCCGCTAGTTTGACATCATCTCCAAACTCCTCAGAGCGTGATACTGTCGTGTTGGTTGCGACTATGCCCGAGCAACCAGTATCCATTGCAACAGTAACAATTTGCTCCAATTGTTCAAGCGACATATCAGGAGCAACTTTGACAAGTATTGGTTTCTTTTTCGACTCATGCAGTTTAGCCTGTTGAATATTGGTTTCCATGCAACTTGAGATAATTTTTCGGAGTTCCCCTTCGCTCTGCAAATCCCGTAAATTTGGTGTATTTGGGGATGAGACATTAATCACAAACAAATCAGTGTACATCCATAGGCGCTCAAGAGTTGTGGAATAATCCACATGTGCATCAATGTTTTCGGTTAGTTTTGATTTGCCGAGATTGACCCAAATTGGTATCTTTGGTTTGCCGAATCGTTTGTGATGCGCTTTTAGAGACAATTGCATATTCTCTGAGCCGGGATTATTGAATCCCATTCTGTTAATCAATGCCTTATGCTTTGATGAACGAAACATTCTTGGTTTTGGATTACCCAATTGTTCAAGCATTGTAACGCCACCAATTTCGGCAAAGGATAACCCAATTGATTGCCATCCATTAATAGCCTCGCCTTTTTTATCCATTCCAGCTGCTAGACCAAATGGATGATAATAATCCATGTCAAATATTCTAACAGGCAAATCCTTCCGAGGTTTGTAAATTGCCGAAAGTAAAGATCTAGAGATGAAATTGTTTGAGAATAATCTTAGTGATTTTACAGTTCTAGTGTGCGCTTTTTCTGAATCTTGTATGGCGATTATCGGCCGGACAAACAATCGATAACCCAGCCCCATGATTGACTGTCAACAATGGTATCATTCAAGACTTACCCTTGATTGGCCTAATTATGCAGATGAATCACCCGCTGTGGCCGGTGGTCAGAGAATCTGCGCGAAGAGTTGTGCGAATTCAAAAAATTTCGATTACCGCACCCGAGATTTTCTCTTCCAGTATTGTCTACTTGACGGATTTGATAAGGGATAATATACCCCAAAGAATCACTTTTCCACTTCACCAGAGTCACGCAAATGATGAAGTTTGGATTTATGATAATACTGATACGATATCAAAACCAATAGTGTACATTGGTGATTCTGAGCCGCCGATTGAGATTTGCTGGATAGAGATGCCAATAGAGTTAGGATTCAGCGCATTGATGGAATCATGTGAACAACTTCTCAACGCTGGATACCCTGGTTGTGTTGGTTGTGACGAATCAATTCCAGAGGGACGTTGGGACGAGGGCAAATTTAGAGTCGGTAGGAAAAATAACTAGAATTATTTCACGGCTAATTTTTTTTAGATACTATAGTATCTATCGCTTTTTGTCCCATAGAGAGGGTTCAAGTAGCGTCGTGTGTGGGGGGTAAAACATGGCAGTTGTCGTCATCGCTGAGAAACCAAGCGTAGCAGAGGACATCGCCAAGGTACTAGGTGTTAACAAAAAAACCGATACTCATTGGGAGTCTGATGACCTAATAATTACTTGGGCAGTTGGCCATTTACTTGAATTGAAAACCCCAGAAGAGTATGATGAACGTTTGAAAGACTGGCGCAAAAGCATCGATTTACTACCATTCATCCCAGAAAAATTTGAATTGAAACCAAATAGTGGCCGTGGTAGTAACAGAAAACAACTGACTGCGATTAAAAAATTGATCTCAAATAAAAATTGTATAGAGATAGTTAATGCTTGTGATGCGGCTAGAGAAGGAGAGTTGATTTTTCAAAGAATTGTTGAGTACTCAAAATCAAAAATACCGATGAGTAGAATGTGGTTACAGTCGATGACCCCGGATTCAATAATGAAAGCATATGATAATCGGTTAGATTCCAGCACCTACACGAAACTAAGGGATGCTGCTGTAAGCAGGGCTGAAGCAGACTGGATAATTGGAATGAATGGTTCTAGAATTGCATCTACCTTCCTTAGAACCGGCCGGAATGACGGTACATCTATGTCCCTTGGCAGAGTACAAACTGCAACATTAGCGCTTATCGTTGATAAAGAACTAGATATCTTGGGTCACAAGGCTGACCCATTTTGGGAGCTTGAAGTTGATTTCAAGTCAGCTAACTGCGAATGGTCCGGGCGTTGGGAACGTCGCAATAATGTTGAAGATAAAGATAATCCGCTATCGAAGGCGCACCGAATCATCGACGAAAAGGAGAAGCAAATGCTAGAAAATTTACTTACTTCGGATGGAGATTTTATGACCAGTCAAGAACATCGCGATTCTAAAGAGAATCCACCGTTGAATTTTGACCTTACATCATTGCAAAGAGAAGCCAACAGTATGTGGTCTTGGACCTCAAAAAGAACATTATCTGTTGCTCAACAACTCTATGATACTCACAAACTCACCACATACCCACGTACAGATTCTAGATATCTGCCAGAGGATATGATTGAGACAATCGGCAAAACAATTGCTCAGCTTGGAGCGCAGGATAGATTACAACCCCATTGCGAAAGGCTGAAGTCAAATGGTTTGAAAAATGTCGCAAGAAATTTTGATGACAGTAAAGTTTCTGATCATTATGCAATAATTCCTACTGGCAAACTTCCGCAAGGAAACCTTACAGGAGATGCCGAGAAATTATACGATTTAATTACCCGTCAGTTTTTAGCTTCTTTTCACCCGGGTGCAATTTGGGACGTCCAAACTAGAATTGCTACTAAGGAGCATCAAGACTTCAAAAAGGAAGTAAGAGTGTTGAAGGAAGCTGGTTGGAGAGAAGTAAAACCAAAATCCAATAAAATACCTGAAAACTGGAATACATTGGCAACCAACCCAGCAATCACAGCGGCTGTTGATTACCGTTTTAAAGAAGAATTAACCAAACCAACAAACCGTCTCAAAGAAGCAAAACTACTATCGCTGATGGAGAATGCAGGGCGAAGCATTGACGATGAGGCCATGGCTGAGGCAATGAAAGGCAAGGGTTTGGGAACGCCTGCAACAAGAGCAGATACCATAGAAAAACTGATTTCAAGAAATTTCATTCAAAGGGCACGCTCGGGCAGCCTACGTGCAACACCAGGCGGCATCAAACTAATCGAATTATTACGCGCTATACCGGTAGAGTGGATTACCTCGCCGGAATTAACAGGAGACATGGAAGAAAAATTATCAGCGGTACAAAATGGGGATTATTCGCGCCAGCAGTATATGGAGATAATCTATGATAAAGCCGCTGAAATGGTCGACCGAATAAAAAATCACGATCGTAGTGAATTGTTCAACGATATTAACCCAGTAGGCACTTGCCCGAAGTGTTCTGAGAATTTAACGGAAACCGTTTTGTCATATATTTGTCCAAAAAATGCAGGCAAAGGTTCTGGCTGCGATTTTGTATTTTGGAAGAACACCAGCGGCAGATGGTTTGATAGGAATACGGCGGCAAGATTGTTGCAAAGTAAAGAATTAATCGATTTACATGGATTCTTCAATCGAAACGGCGAACCATACGTAGCCAGTGTCAAAATAAACGATAGTGGGAACGTAGAATTTCTTGGAGGCGGAGAATCCACATCATCTATAGAAGACGACGAACTTTGTCAATGCCCAGTATGCGCAATGGGAACAATACGAATAAATGCCACAATGTATGCATGTGATAGCCAAGAGTGCAAATTTAGAGGAATATCTCAAGAGATGTGTAAAAGAAATATCTCCAAAGAGGAAGCAAAATTAATTCTACAAGAAGGAAAATCTGGATTGATAGATGATTTCATCTCAAAGAAAGGTAGACCATTTAGTGCTTACCTGAAATTAGACGGTAATAGAGTGACGTTTGAGTTCCCACCGAGAAAAGCGGCTGCTGGTGCGAAAGAATTCCCTGTAGTGGAAGGAGTTGTCGCAATCTGTCCAAAAACCAAACAAGAAATTGTTGAAACACCGACTTTCTACCAACCTGCCAACGAGGGTACAGACTGCAAAATCCAAATTGCGCGAGAAATGTCGTCGAGAGAAATAACCCGTGAGGAAGCAAAGACATTGATCGAAAAGGGGGAAATAGGGCCATTTGATGATTTCATATCAAAGAAATCTGGTAAGAACTTTACATCAATACTATACCTAAAGAAAAATCAAGCGGTTGGATACAAATTCGCTAAAAAATGAGGAATTAACCACATTGATTGCATAACAATAAAACCACACGCTACTGAGAGGGTTACATGCAGGAGTTATCGATGTCTCACGACTGGGATGTTGTAATTGTTGGAGCGGGTCCAGTTGGTGGGCACACTGCGAACCTGCTAGCGAAGCGTGGTCAACGGGTTTTGCTGCTAGAAGAGCATAATGAAATTGGCCGACCATTTCAATGCGCAGGCTTAGTTACACCAAACGCTATGAAACAAGTAAACTTGTATGATACTATTCTAGAAGAGGTAGATGGTGCTTTGATACATGGCCCATCAGGAACGCTGGTACCGGTTGGAACGGGTGGGACGGTTAGAACGTATGTTGTTTGTCGAAAGTTATTCGACGAAGCAGTAGTAAAACAATCTATGATTTCCGGAGCGACTTTATGGTTAAAATCAAAACCGGTTAGTGCTGAAGTAGACGATGACCAAGTAAGATTAACAATTAGCAGGGATGGTAAGCACTGTGAAATTAATACTAAATTGTTAATTGGCTGTGACGGTGCGCATTCATGGACACGAAGGTATTTCAAAATGGGTCGCCCAAAGGAGTTAATGATTGGCTTTCAAACTGAAGTTGTTGGCTACCAGCATAGGAAAAGATGGTTAGAGATGTACTCAGGTTCAGAAATTGCCCCTGGATTTTTTGCTTGGGTAATCCCTTCAGGAAATGAAAGTTGTCGCATCGGATTGTGGTCAACAGCAGATAGACTAGATGGAAAAAGTATCGAAGAATGTTATCATAATCTACTGAATCACCCGCTGTGGAAAGATAGATTTAGCAACATACGAGAAACTGCCCGTTATTGTGGACCAGTCCCTAGTGGGATGGTTAGGAAGGCCTACAAAAACCGGGTCTTGCTTATAGGTGATGCGGCAGGGATGGCAAAACCAACAACCGGAGGTGGAATAGGTCCAGGTTTTGAACAAATCAATGGAATAGTTGACAAATTATCCACCGCAATAGACACAAATACGCTACACGAAGAACATTTGAAAACTATAGCAAAATCACACTTTGAGAAAATGCGCAAAGACCAAAATAGGGCCCGTTCACTACGGAATTTACTGGTTAGCGATTGTGAGGATCATGAACTCGATAGAAACTTTGAGCAATTTGCGAAACCAGAAATAATAAAATTAATCAATTCAATTGGAGATATAGAAAAGCCTGTACCATTGGGCATGGCACTGCTAAGGAAAGTCCCAGCATTTAGAAAATTAGCGCTTAAAGCCGGAATGAAATTAATTTTCAGTTGAGGAATCACTATGCCTAAACTCATTCTCGAAGAGAGAGTAAAATATCCTCCCTTTGAGAGTTATCGATTCAAACCAGAGTTGTTGCCAATAGCAGTCAAGAAAACCGAGATTATAACTAATGTTTCGGCAAAGGAAGCTTATGAGAGAATTAGAAATATGCCGCCACCATTTAGAATCGGTAGTAAGTCAACATGGTTGGTTGAAAGGCGATATACATTGGATGATGAAACTCTAAAATTAGATGAAAAACATGCACAGGAGATGCTTGAGTCAGCACCAAGAGATTCTATCATTGACCGACAAAGAAATGGTTGGTATCTAACACCAAATGTTGTCCATGCTCAAGCTCGAAAGATAATGAACTTCTCTGTGACAGTATTACTAGTTGCTCTGACATACCTTTTCTTAGAACCATTAATCAGTACATGGGGAATTCCAAGTATAGGAACAGGAAGAGTACGGTTTGGTTTACTAGATTACCCACTATTGGCAGTAGTTGTTGTGCCAATTTTATTTGTGCCAATAATGATGAGAGTTACCGCTAATTTCTCAGACTTGGTGAAGCAAAGGAGGTTTCTTAAGTCACAACCGGCTATTCCTAAGATAGATTTTCACAGTGATACAACATCTGGTGGAGAATTAGTTGCGACCATACAGTTTCCCGAAGCTAAAGATAACTGGAAAAGTATGTCTGTTCTTTGGCGAGTAGGAGTTTTACCACCGAGCCGGAAAGCACTCATGGAAGCCTTAGGTCGCAAAGAAAATACTCAGCCAGCACCCGGATTAACCACGGAATTACCACACCACTGGACTGTAGACTTAGATGATGGAACTGGCGGCGGAGAGGATTCACCTATGCAATCGACTGATGTCAAAGGCGGATTGTTTTTGAGGCCGATGCGTATAATGCAACAATCAGAAATCGTGAATGTTGCTGAGGGAAAAACCACCATACCACCGCCAAAAGGCAATTGGCCGGGAACAATATTTTCACCCCTAATTAGAATTCACTGGGAAATGGTAGTAATAATAGAAAGAGAAAACCTACCTGAACTGCTGTGGGTACAACCACTGAAAGTAAAACATCCTGCTTTGTTTTGTGTAACAGATGCTATTGTTAATTCCGGTAGAACTGAGACAAATCACCCTTTGTCACTTAGTTAAGCGATCAATATTGTTGTGGCACGGGTGCAGCTAATTCCTTAGTCAACCCTTCAAAGACTTCCGTGCTTAACGAATTATAATCACTATCGCGCTTAACTGGAACAAATCCTGCTCTAATTATGGTATTTTGCAATTCAACCTCGGATGCTGAGATCTTACTAGTACCAGATGCAGATACTACATTCTCTTCCATCATGGTTGAACCAGCATCATTTGCACCTGACAATAATGCCATTTGGGCCACTCCAAGCCCCATAGTTGGCCAAGAGGCTTGAATACTGGATATGTTGTCAAAAAATAAGCGAGAAATTGCGATGTGCCGTATGTACTCAGTTGGACCTGCTCCTAGAACAAACTTGTTTTGACCACGGTTTCTTTTACCGAATGTATTTGATTCAAGTTGAACCGGCCAAGCAATAAATGAGGTGAAGCCATTATTGTATTTTTCAACAGAGGAATCTTGTAAATCTCGAATTTTAGCCATATGTTCGATACGTTGGCGTAAAGATTCGCCAAAACCGAAAACATTTGTTGCGCTTGTTGTCAAACCTAATGATTGCGCTTCTTCCATCACCATTAACCAGTTATCAGGATGGCCTTTCTTTGGAGAAACATCTTTCCTTACATCCTCAACTAGCATTTCTGCTCCGCCGCCAGGAAGGCCATGTAAACCAGCCTCCTTGAGTTGATGCAAAACTTCGAATGTCGTCATACCTGAAACCTCAGCAATGCCTTGAATCTCAATTGGGCTGAAACAATCTAAGTCAATGTTGGGATGCTCCCGAACTAGATGCTTTATCAAATCAATATACCAACTGAATTCAAGTTCTGGATTAACGCCTCCCTGCATTAGAATCCTAGAACCACCAATCTCTTCGAGTTCTCTTATTCGTTCCGAAATTTCTTGGTAAGACTGGGTGTAATTTTCATCATGACCAGGCGGACGGTAGAAAGAACAAAACTGGCAATTGATGGTACATATGTTGGTGTAGTTGACATTTCTATCCACCAAATAGGTAACTTTTCCTTCTGGATGAAATTTCTTTCGCCTGCTGTCTGCAGCCTTAGTTAACTCGTGAAGTGGCGCATTGACATAGAGTTCTGTGGCCTCATCGATTGATAATCTAAAGAAATCTGCTTCCTCTACGGTCCAGCCTTGCTGTCGCTGGATTATAGATTGCCAATTCATACTATACACCTATCTTGCTTTACCCACTATTGATTCCAGTTCATCAATTGTTTTTGGACATTTGTCAGTAA
Source organism: uncultured Candidatus Poseidoniales archaeon (assembly GCA_964412625.1). Classification (GTDB taxonomy): domain Archaea; phylum Thermoplasmatota; class Poseidoniia; order Poseidoniales; family Poseidoniaceae; genus MGIIa-L1. The sequence goes on along the minus strand of CAYPPO010000006.1, from coordinate 47,992 downwards.
GCACTACTGGGCCGTCATCAGTCACCAGAATATCATCTTCTATTCTAATGCCGATATTGGCATATCTTTCTGGACACTCTACATCCGGCCGCCAAGCTCCGAAGTACAAACCTGGTTCTACTGTCAAACACATACCACTCTCAAGCAACCTTGGTTCGCCATTGGGCATATAAACTCCAACATCATGAACATCAAGCCCAATCCAATGACTTGTGTTATGCATGTACCAGTTTTTTAGTTGGCCGGTTTCCGAATCGAGAGCTTCATTAACATCTTGGGAAATAACACCTAGTTTGATTAATCCTTCAGCCAGAACCTTTCTAGCAGCCTCATGTGGGGCGTTGTATGGGTTGCCGACTACGCACTGATCAATGGCTGATAATTGGGCATCTAAAACTAATTGGTAGATCTCTTTTTGAGCATCAGTGAATCGACCATTGTTCGGCCATGACCTAGTAATATCTGCTGCATAACCGCGAAATTCTGCACCTGCGTCAATCAAAACAATATCGCCATCCTTGCAATAATCTTCATTCTGTTTGTAATGCAGTACTGTAGCGTTTTCGCCACTACCTACGATTGACGGATAAGACCAGCCAGAGGCTCCAGCGTAGCGAAAAAATCCTTCAATCAGTGACTGCAATTGGTTTTCTTTTGATTTGCCTCCACCGCCATGTTTCATTGCAACAATGTGGGCTAAGCTTGAGACGTCTGAAGCAAATTTCATTTGTGCGATTTCTGAGTCAGATTTTATCATTCGCAATTCAGCAATCCTATTACTAGGATCTTCAATGGTGACAGGACCAGAACCTAACTTTTGACGGGCTCTATCGCGCTTTTTTATTGCTTTAATCACTAAATCATCAACATGAGGCATTACCCCCATTCTAATCATGATTTTAGATGATTTTGAGATAAACTCTGACAACTTGCTTTCAAGATCGTCAACAGAATGAGCGAAATCTACTGGCCAGTTTTTTTCAGCGCCTTTAATTCCAGGCCTCCTGCCTTCCCATATCTCTTTGAGTGTGTCTTTAGGTTGGACAAACAGATGTGTTTCCCAAATACCATCTCTATTGTAAGAACACATAACTGCATCAGGTTCTAGCCAACCAGACAAATACAACAAATTGCTTTGAGTTCTGAAAGGGTGATGGACATCATTGGAGTGAATGGTTTCTGGCGAAGCGCACAAAATTAGTAAGTCATTTTCATCTAACGTACGATATAGTGCATTCTGTCTATCCCTAATTTCACTATTAGAAATTGGACTGGGCATCTCTCCCAATTGAGCAAACACCTCTGCAAACATGGTCTTGCCACCCGTTTAATCCTATTCAAACCTTGGTTGTCCTATTTGCCCCACTTAGGCAAGTTGAAAGAGTTTTCATTTTTGCTAAATTTGAGTAATAATACAATCGATAGACCGATTAAAACTACGCAAAATAATACTAACATCGCACTAATCCCATCACTTTTACTATCATCAACCGACTGAATAACTACCTCTATTGAAGATTGAGTTGAAAGGCCGTCATTATCTGTAACCTCCAAAGTGACGACATGATTGCCTGGTTGGTCAAAATATTCGTTTGTTAGATTAGCCCCAATGTGAATAATTTTACCATCAATAATCCATTGAAATACCAAATTTTCTTTGTCATTGGAAGTATCCTGAGTCATTGACGCATCAACAAACCAAGATTGACCTGTCGACACTACCAACCTATCGATATTTGCTGACTCATTAGCCGATACTCGAAGAGAAATCTCCGGAGCGACATTCTTAATGTCAATCTCATGATATTGCTTGGTAAAATGACCAACGGAATCCATTGCTAGAACTGAAATATTCCACACACCTGATTGATTAAATTCAATCTCAACACTGGAATTAGACAAAAACTCATCGGTAATTAAGCCTCGAATAATGCCACTCGGTTCAGCAATTGTCCATGTAAGTGCAACGAGTGAGCTATCATAGCCATCATCAACATTAACAGCAAATACTTCCTTGTCCATTTCGTTTCCAGCGGTCGCCCCCAATATTTCTATCTGCGGAGGCGTAGTGTCAAAGGTCAAAAATTGATGATCGACATTTGAAAATCTCAAAAATGAATCTCTTAGAAATAATTCAAAATACCAATTTCCATCATCCAACCCTAAGAATGCTTGGTTTATTTCAACAACAAAAATATTGTCATTCTGAATGCTGTGATTCAAGCTCACTTGAAGTGTTTCTGAGACACATGAACTACCACCATATTGACAAATGTCTGCTCTAAAAATAACACTATCACTAAAATCACTTATGCTTAATTCAGACATTTCGGGTATTACTACTTCATAGAGTAGAAATTCAGAATTAACATCACCATTATTCTGAAAGTTTGGTAGATAATTTAGTACCGGAAAGTGGTTGTATTGACCAGCAAACACAATGATGGAATCAACGTCAATTGCTGGAAAATTCGGTGCTGAAATTGAAAACTCACAAGTACAATTTAAGTCACCAACTGGTATTGATAGTTCCCAGTAGTATACATCATTGTAAACTGTGACCTCAGTAAAGGTACTCGATGAGATTATATCACTTTCATCTATATTATCTGTATTGAAGGGAATGATATTGCTTACAGCCCAAATTAACTCAGATGCGGCTATGTCTGACTGCCCAGTGATATTGATAAAATCGTCAAATAATTGCCCACTTTGAGTATCTATCCCAATAAATGGAACTTCGTCATCTAAACTTTCTGTAGCAGAAGAATTTAGAGGTATTGCTATGATGGACGTCAAAAACACTGCTACCACGATTGACAGCAACTTGTTTGACATGATTGTTTGTGGCATAGAGTACTCAAGAAGTTTATCTTTTATTGTGCTTATTCACTAAATGGATCGCACAACTCACCTTGGCCGGGGAAACTTGTTGGATCTCGTGGATTAGTGTCCCACTTATACTCGCAGTAATTGACATGACCGTCACCATCTGTGTCGAACATCCTATCTGCAGCATCGTACGGATCGAAATCAAAATGATATTCCCAGCCCGTAGCCATTCCATCATCGTCGTGATCTTGGAAATAGACCTCAGGTCCATCGTTCCACTTATCTCCATCAGTGTCGTTCGACACCGGATTAGTATTGTTTTGCATTTCTTCAAAATTAGTGTAATTTGCTAAATTCTGATAGAACTGAGCGCCGTCAGGAGTGTCTGGGTCGATATTGCAATCGGAGAATGATGAGTCATTGTAACTAGGACAATATCGCTTAATCAGCCCCGTTCGATTCAGACCATCATTATCCGGGTCTTCTTCCCCATCTTCAATTCCGTCCAAGTCACTATCAATCATGGAAGGGTCTAGCACACCTCTAGCTCCGAAGGCGGAGAGTGACTCATTATCAGATAGACCAGATTCTATTGCATATTGCGAATATTTTACTTCCCAACCATCGAATAACTTGTCGCCATCTGAATCTTTGTCAACTGGGTTTGTGTTCCATTTATCCGGCGCTTCAGCGCCGTTAAGCAGGGAATCGTTGTCGATATCGTACACTGCATCGGGCAGTCTAGCAATAGCATTTGCTTCTGAAGGATCTAGTGCCCATCGACCATTACAATCACAAAGCGGATTATTTGGAACGCTGAAACCAGTCAAATTCATCTCATGAATCTCAAATTGTTTCTGTTGGACGAAGCCTCCCAGTGTATTTATCCACATGTAACCACCCGGACTCTTGGCACAGTTGTTGTTTTGGGTGGGAACGCAGTTTGGTATATTCCAACTACTAGTAGCAACCCACAGGCTGTGGGAGTTGGTGTTATCTTCCTCTGATTGTACTTGCATTTCCCATCCGTCTAACATACCGTCGAAATCAGTATCATTCACCAGTGGGTGAGTTGGTTCTTGGAACGGTCTTGGAATATAGAGCACCTCATTGCCATCTTTGAGACCATCCCCATCAGTATCAGAATTATTTGCGTGTGTCAAAAAACCATCCTTACCAACAATAACTTCCTCACCATCTTCAAGGCCGTCATTGTCCGTATCAAAAGCACACGGGCTTGTAGTGTATGCTTCACCACCACCTAAAGGCCACTGAAGTGTACCACCACCGCCGGTTGCCTCAAACTGGTCATCTAAACCATCACCGTCAGTATCAGGGTTTGAAGCATTTGATCCTGAGTCGCACAATGAAGAATACTCTACGTAATCTGACAACCCATCGGCATCAGTATCTGGAAGCCCGGGGTCAGATACTACAAGAGTAATTTCAACTCCACGGTTGACCACCAATATTTCCCAACCAAATACTTCGATTCCGTCAATTAAACCGTCATTGTCAGTATCAGCATCCATAGGGTCTGTAGAACGTCCGATAATCAAACTTGGATTACCATTCTCATCAAATGGTTCATTGTTCTTGAATTTGGCTTCATACTCATCTTCGTTAGTAAACCTTTCATTATCCTCAACCACAACAAACCACACTGTATCCCTAGAAGTGATGACTTGATCTTCACTTACATACATCTGATATATGGTGCCAGATGATGGTGCTTTGATGTTAACTGTCTCCGTTTGTCCCCCAGCAATTGTGTACTCGCCTATCGCTACGGTTTCTCCCACTGCGACAGTATCACCAACTGAATATCTGACTGTTCTTACCCTAGTGTTGAATATTAGCTCGTCATATGTTGCAGAGCCATCACCATCACGATCCCATCCATCCATGTCAGGGTCATCATCACCATTGCTACTATCTCTTGGGTTCAACCCATTGTTAGTCTCCCAGCCATCAGGCATCCCGTCGAGATCAGTGTCTTCCAACCAGGGTGAAGTGAAGTTTTCTGCACCGAATTGTAATGCTGAGCCATACTCTTCCAAATTATTTAGTCCGTCATCATCCCAATCAAAGAAACCATCTGATGGGTCACTTGGATCTAACACGTTACTAATCTCGAGTTGACTCAATCCTAAACCGTTAATCACATTTTGCGATGGGAATATAGAGTAACAATACTCGTAACCATCCGGCATTCCGTCCCCATCAGAATCCCAATCCGATGGTCCATTTAGCAAGCCATCACCATCATCGTCAAGGTAGAACCAAGATGTATTCTTATCCATAAACGGTGCATCAAAAGCAAAAGATTGAGAGTTGTCATCCTTTATTGGTTCATTGCAGTTCCGATATACCAATTGATTGTTTCTGTCATACCCTTGTGTTATTCCAACCGATGTTGTACGTTGCAGTTGTTCTCGAGAAATCTCTTCAGCATCTGTTAGTAAATCACCATCAGAATCTTCAGCAGTTGGATCTGTTCCAAACAACTCTTCTTGGAAATTTGCTAATCCATCGTTATCGTAATCTAGGACATTATCACAAGAATGCTCGCCAAAGCCATTGCCTAATTCCTCCCAAGAAGGAGTCTCCTCGTCAATATTGTAAAATTCTCTTAGGTTGCTTTTCAAATCCGATGTTAGAAGAACACAATCCCAGTTGCCGTTTAGAGGATCAAATAAGGTGAAAGAACCACCAGGTATCTCAATTTCGATCATGTATTCTGACTCCCACTTGTCATTCAAGCCATCATTATCGGTGTCCGACCTTTGTGGGTCTGTTTCTAATTCTTGCTCTTGTTGATTGGTTAGACCATCGTTGTCAGGATCACCGTTTGGACCTTGATTAGGGTCGGGCCATGAATCTGTTTCATTTTCTTGCTCTGCCTCTTCAACATCAGCCTCACCTGGATCTTGTTCCAACGGGTCTGATTCTCCATCATCCAGCGGATTCAAACCATGTTCGACTTCCCAACCATCGCTCATGCCATCGCCATCGGTATCCTCATCGAGTGGATCTGTGCCATACTGAGTTTCTTCTAATACATCTGCCAAACCATCCTGGTCCGAATCTATTGCTTCGTTTGTGGTGATGCCATCACCCGATACCTCTTCTTCAACAGCACTATCAAAATTACCCAGTCCTTCACTTGTTTGCAGCACGCCAGAAACACCGACAAATATTGAACCAAAAATCAAAGTTGAGACAATTGCAACGTAAGCCATTTGGTTAGGATTTAAAGACATGACAATCGCTCCGAAGAATTCGGCTAACATCCCCTCGGCATCTATCGGTTATAGAGGTTAACCATCTATGCTCTTTGAGATAAATTCAATTATATGTTAAACTAGATTTTATTTCAACCTGGAATATTGAATCTGATAGGATAATGTTGCAACTCGATTTTTTGCCATTAGCCCGCTCCCACAACCCAGCTAATTTGCCAATAACTAATGGTGCATTGGGCTCTAAGGCGACTTGGAAGTAGTCGACATTTCCTTCACACTTGACAAACTTTACGCTACCTATTCCAAATGGTTTCAGGTGCGAATCTATGACTAAATCCCAATTGTTTTGTTCATTCAGATAAACAAACTCATCGCCAGCAAGGAATAATTCCTTCAGCGATTGAACAATGTGCAAAAATGAGCCACAATACCTTTTGTCTAGTCCCTTTAGATTCCACACCTCCGATACCTTACTGGGAAGTTTTTCGGCATATGCACCCAAGTTGAAAATTAATCTGTTCACCATATCACAAGGCAAAACATAAGCAAGACGACCGTCTATCGACCAACCAACATTTTGCTTTTCCAGCAAAATATCGACACCAGCATTTTGTCTTTCGACCATTGTTGTCCACGGCATGAATCCTAAATCTTGCGGGGTAGAAATGGTTTTATTGAGGGCTTCAATGTCACACAAAATCAGCGTATCTTGGACCTGCTGCCATTGAATTCTATTACGTGTTCCATTTTGAAACTCTGCCAATGAAAGATAGAATCCTGAAATAATTGCTGGATACACATTGGTTACTATTGAATGGCTTTTTGTCTCATATGATCCCCAACCGAATGTATTCCAATAGTTACTAAGTAACCGAGCACGTTTCTTCTTGCCAAATAAGCCATAATTGACCTCTGCCAGTGGTGAAAGAATTAGTTCGAATGAATCCGCCGCTGAATTGTGCAACATACGACCAATTGGAACTGAAATATTATTTTCAAGTAGCGAAATAAAATTCAGCAGTTCATTCTCTCTCGATACGTACCAGTAATTGCCATCATTATCGATTAATCGTCCATTTCCGCTATTCGAAAAATGCTGTTGAAATTGATGAGTTAAACCAATATCATGCAAAATTTGTTCATCATCAACAATGGGCATGCTAACACATCAAAGAATGTATCCTGATTGTTCATCTTCATTAAAGCAGTAACGAATAACATGATAACCAGATTTCAGTTCCTTGACGTCCTGCTTTACCTTCGCAGGGTCTTCACCATTAATCAATATTCTAGCGAATAGTCTAGCCACTTCAGCCATCTCATTCTTGCCCATGCCAACTCTGGTTAATTCTTGTACTCCAAGTCTCAATCCAGAAGGAGTGAGTGCTTTTGTATCACCAGGCAACATATTCATGTTGGTTATTATGCCAGCATCCTCCAGTAATTGAGCAGCTTTAGCTCCGGCACCAGAATCAATGTCACCATGTCTGGTCAAAACTTGATGTGATGCAGTATAATTCCTACCTTCCGCCAATACATCAAAACCCTCTGCGGCTAAAGATTCACCTAACGACCTAGCGTTAGTTACTATATCTCTTGCGTACTCATCGCCATATTCCTCAAATTCTGCTAACGCAACAACTTTACCAGCCACATGATGTAAGTGATATGATGAACAAACACCGGGAAAAATCGCGTTGTTGAGTTTTCTGTGCATCTTCTCATCCTCGCTTGAGGATAATAAGAATCCACCTTGTGGGCCAGGAAAAGTCTTGTGCGATGAGCCAGTCATTATATCAGCACCCTCTCTAAGAGGATCTTGGAATTGGCCACCAGCAATCAAACCCAATACATGCGCACCGTCATACATGACTGTCGCTCCAACCTCGTGAGCGGCTGCAGCAATTTCTTTGAGAGGGGTTGGAAAAAGGAAGACAGATTGACCAATTAAGCAAACCTTTGGATTGATTTCTCGAATCAGCGCACATGCTCCGTCAATATCTGGCTCCATCCTATCAATGTCCCATGGATAAGTCGACAGATCAAGGTCTCTTAGTCCGACAGCACCCATTCTAGCGTGCGAAATATGGCCACCGTCAGCAGTCGAAACCGCCGTGATTTTGTCACCAGGTTTGGCTAGTGCCTTTAGTGCAGCGATATTCGACACAGTGCCGGATATGGATTGAATATTGGCGAAATTTGCTCTAAATACCTTCTGTGCTAGGTTAATACCGAGACTTTCTATCGTATCAAAGTCATCACACCCTTGATAGTACCTTTTACCTGGCAAACCCTCTGCGTACCGGCCATGAAGATCGCTACAAACCACTTTTTGCACCATTGGAGATACGATATTTTCTGAAGCAATCATTCCTAGACCATCTCGATACAAACTGCCGCTTGCTTTAGTTGCCTGTAGTACTGTTTCAGCATTTGACAGGTTGCTTGCACTTGGTTTCCATGAGCCCGGGACTTCCGCCATGACCGCTGGTTGTCAACTCGGTCTTTGAACAAATTGTTCAAAATTATCTTCTTCTAGTTGGAGGTCGCCTACGAGTATCTCTTACTTTTGACTTGGGTTCAAATTTTGGTTTACTGGAATTACGCTCAGAAATTCTAGTGTTGGTTGGGATGCCTCGCTTGCCAAGATCGAGTGTGTGCGCTGGTTTGGCTCTACCAGGAATTTGTCCAGTAGGGCGTCCTCTGATGCCTTTCTTGCGGTCAACATAACTTGGTCTACCACGATATGCGACCTTTCCAACCAATCTTTCAAGCGCAGGTATCTCTGCGCCGTCTTCTTTTGGACGTTTTAGCCACCAGCCTTCTCCGAGAGGCTTAAGCCTCGGTGGACGAGCCTTTTGCATTTTACCACTTCTTCGTTTTAATCTAGATTTTACTGCTTTGTCTGAATCTTTAGGGAGATGTTCTGTCAACCATCCGGGAAGGCCGATATCCAAAATAACGCCGTTGACTGAAACTAAAATTCCCGACAGTAAGAGGTGGGTACCCACCGGAATGTTTCCCCTATCCGGTACAACCTTGAATCGCTTCATTCGTTTAGCATAGGCAACCATGCCTTTTTGGTCTCTGTGGCGGATTAATTTACGCTGCTGTCGTAACACCCTCCTGCTGGTAGAGTGGCCAAGGAGTAGCAGTGCGGTACCAACTAAAGCTTCCATTTGCCCTAACTTTGTATATGTATAAATTCCTAATAATAGGAACATTGGAAGTAAAATGAAATAATTGAAAATAATTGATAATCGACCGCTCTGATACTTAGGAGTCATTTGTTTTCTAGTTGCCTCGTGTGAAGCAATCAGCAAGTTTGCGTTTATTGCTTCATCCATACCACCTTTGATACCTAAAGCCGCAACTGAATTACATGGCGCCTGATTAATCCATTTTTTCATTGCCTTTCCTTCCCCTTTAACCAAGGCCACTTCAAATTCTTCTGCATCTACTGGAACTCCTAATATTGCCGATAAAGATAGAACACGTGGGTCATTTTTGTCGCTTTTTATGAGTTCTTCAAGGATTGATTTAGCACTATGCCAATCTCCCTTATCGACCAAACAGAGCGCAGCGGCAATCCTAGGCCGCACTCCAGTTGGATCTACTCTAACCATCTTCAAGGCTAGTTCTAGCGCATCATCATGCATTCTTTGTGCACGCATCAATGAAATCATCGATAATTGTGCAACCCGTGACAACCTATCTTTGCCTAGAAAATCTGAGCTAGGTTTGGGGTTCCAGCTGCGTATCATTTGTATTTGATGTTGAAGGTTATTGATACAGGGATTGTTTTCCCAATCCCAAAAATCATCCTCAGTGACATTCCCGGTAAAAGGGTCTAACCATTCACAAACAAAAGCAAGCAATTCCGGCTCATCATAACCCTCGGGTTGTTCTAGACCGTGTAGAGCATCCCTTGCCGCATCAAGCCTTCGTGAAGCCATGTGACCAGTTGCGATTATCATCCTTGCAACATCATCATCGCCACCTGCTTGTGCCAGAACCTTCCTTGCTTCCTCAATTGCAGATGGCCAAAGCCCTCTAATGGCTTGCTCCCACATCCGTGCCCTAGCTTTTTCAAATCTAACCACGGAGGGATCCCCGTCTAACGAGCGCATTTGAAATCGAATTAAGGTGTCTAAATCCTCTACCAAAGCGGCCTCATCTACCAAAGTCCTCATCCAATCGCCACCAGCCAACTTAACAGCACCTTCTCGCCTTTCATCAGGATTTAAATCAAATCTCAACGAACGCAGTGAGCCGAAGCGAATTATAGACACCAGCCATGTTAGTAAGAAAACCAATTGTCCAACTGCGATAAACATCCAAGTTGCCAACAATCGCATCTCTTCATTGAATCCATAATCATTTTCGAGGGTTGCTGTGAATGGCATTAAGTCGCCAAATTCTTTGTAACAAACAAGTAACAACAATAACACCGTGTAGCCTGAAAAACCAGCAAACGCAAACTTTAGCTGTCGTGTTTGAGCTTCAACTTCTGTCCTTATGTCACGAGGGCTATCAATGATAACACCAAACACACCGCCGAAACTTTGTCCGCCCAACATCAAGTTTCTCGTTAATTCAAAAATAAATGCAAGACCGACAATTGCAATGTTTAGTGATAGATAAAGTGATAGAAACTCGGGTAAGCTTTTGACAAATTCCCAGTGAAATAAGATTTCAGAAATTAGGTCAATACGGACATAAATTGAATGTCCGATAATACCTCCATAATTCAACACTTCAGCAGAATTAGCAGGATCCTGTAACAGTATGTACAGCACGGTTACTATACCGTTGAGAGCGGTTACTGGCATTGTTAACAGAAAGATTACTAGGAGTAATGAGAAAAGTCTGTTAAAGAATTTTGGCTTATCAGGGTCGATAGGATTCCTCTTTCCATTCGAAGTGCGCCATTTTCCAATCAGTAACATGTTCCATGATGCGCCCATAATTCTACCATAAGCAAAGATTGTCGGCGACATAAAAACCAACATTGCGAGTGCCAACCAGAATGGTTCGATTACTCCACTAGTTGATTCCTGCAGACCATACATGAGCGACGCAACGGTGATTCCAATAATTATCAAAAGTGTCAGCGTCCTGCGGAAAAACCCCAAAACTGCATTAGAATTCGATGGTCTTTGATTTCTTGACAACTGGACGTTCATGGTCTCCCACGGAGAAATCAAAATTGGGACGCCAACCAGTAATCCAATTACATAAAGGGAGGGTATATAGAAAAAATCTGGTGCAAAAATAAATTCTCCAATCAAGACTAATACTCCAGTCATCCCCATCATGTACAAACCTAAACCGTACCCAACCGAGCCCTCCGAGAGTAAATCTCTAGCATCATCAAGATCTCTCGTCACCCGATGAACTTCATACAAATCGTCATCTATTTCAAATGCAACTTGTAGGTTTGCAAGTTGTATAGGTATGAAAAATTTCCACATCATTGCAGCCACGAATAGTGCGAGTCCGAGGGGATACAGGTGACTAATTTCAAATGATTCTGATGATTCACCGACAGCAGTAACGGAATCTGTCAATAATGTGCAAAATAAAGCAAAAACCACGAACAGAGATAACAGCCTCAGCCTTTGCATGATTCCCCGAGCCATTGTGTGCACATCAATACTTTGGTAATTATGTTCTGTGCCTCAACAAAAATCTCTCAATTCGATCGAAAGCTTCGTTTAAGATGTCGACATTGGGGAGATATACGATTCTGAAGTGACCTTTACCCAATTCTGGGGAAAATCCACTACCGTGAACAACTAAAATATGCTCTTCGTGTAACAACTGCAGGACAAATTGCTTATCATTATCTTGCCACTTACTATCTGTTAGTTTGACAAACATGTAAAATGCACCACCGGACGATTGCACTTCTAATCCGTCTATTTCGTTTATTCTCGAGATGCACAAGTCTCTTTGACGTACAATTTTTTCCGAATATGATTTCATCCAACTACGGTCAGAATCTAATCCCGCTAAATATCCTAATTGAGCAGGTGTTGACGCGCACAACCTAGATCTCAATAGTCGCTCAATACCGTCTCGGATTAATTGCATTCGACCTTTTGGATCGTGAATTCCCAAATATCCGATACGCCACCCAGGTGCGTAGTAAACCTTGGAAACCCCGTTCAAAACAAAAACTGGAACGTCCGGTGAGAGACTAGCTACACTTCGCTGCTCACCAGTAAAGTCAAGCCCATCATATATCTCATCAGCCACTATAATGCAATTTGGCCATTTCCTAGCGATTGAGATTAATCTAAAAATTTCATCTTTGCCAGCAACGGCCCCGCAGGGATTATTTGGATTTATCAGCACAAGTAACTTGACATCCTCATTCATTTTTGCTTCAATATCATCAAAATCCAAGCGCCAACCGTCATTTGGTTTCAATTTGTATTCTACTGTTTGCGCACCGTACATTTGTGGATAGGCCATATATGGGGGATAGTGAGGGCCTGGTGCTAGAACGATGTTACCTTCCTCTAAAGTTGCAGCAAAAATAACTTGAAGGGCTTCTGTTACGCCATGACAAACGTAAATATCGTCTTGTCCTGCAGGCCACCCCTTTCTTCTTTCATCCTGTGCAATCGCTGCCCTGAGTTTTGGAATTCCGTATGAGGGCGAATAACCATTATTGCCGCTTTGTAATGCTCTGACATAGGCGTCAACCATGTGTTTTGGGGTTGGTAATCCAGGATAGGCAATAGGGTCACCAATGTTTAATTTTAAAATTTCATGGCCCTCAGATTCCAGTTTAGTCGCTGGAACAACTACATCTCTGATTGCATATTCAATGCTAGATGCACGTGAGGCAACTGGAATTTGCTTTCTAGACATCAAATCAACTCAAATCATCCAAAGTCACGCCCGCCATTCTAATGACTGCTAAAAAATGCTCTCTTTCGACTGGTTGGACTGAAAGTCTTTGACCCTTCTTAATCAGTAACATTCCTTCGCATTCAGGGTTATTTTTAACATCCTCAAGAGGAATAATATGTGGTAATTCCATTACTGGTTCTATATCAACCATAATCCAGCGTGGGTTTTCTGGAGTTGCTTTTTCATCGAAGTACTTAGAATTTGGATCTTGGGCGGTAAAATCCGGATAGCCTTCCCGACACACCCTGGCAATTCCTACGACGTGTGGCGGCTTGAAGTTTGAGTGGTAATACAATACCAAATCGCCCTCTTTCATCTCATCTCTCATTAGGTTTCTAGCCTGATAATTTCTTACGCCATCCCAGTGAGTAGACCCATCCTTGACTAGTTGTTCATATGGGTACACATGAGGCTCAGATTTCATCAACCAGTAGGCGACCATGTTCAATGCAAACGGTCCCTCTCTTTTGAGATTTGGATTACCATGCATCCTTGACTTCGTCCACAATAGCAGCATCTAAAACATCTATGTCGGCCTTTTTGTTGATGATTAGACCGAGTTTTCTTGCCATTGCATTCGACTCACGAACCGAACCAACACCCATCTTTTCTAACGTAACAAAAATTGCTGGTAGTAGAATTAGGGCACTTGCTGCTGCAACCCAAAGCAGAATCAGAATAACGGTGATGAAAGGCTTAATTTCTGGAATTGGAATTTGATAAGCAGTAATCATACCGAGAGACGTTACAACAGCTGCCTCGAATAGTGACATACCAGTTCCGATAGCAGCGCTCTTAATCGCATTAATGCCCCCTCCAAGTTCTCTTATACGGTTTGATATGTGAATTGAGAAATCAACTCCAACCCCAACCAATATCGAACCAATCATAACAGTAACTAGTGAAAGTGTAACATCCATTTGCCACATTACTAACCATTGCAGAGCAACGGTAGCAATAACTGGGGACGTTGTCCAGAACGAATATTGGATGTCTCTAAAGACAATTGCTAAAACAATCAGGGTTAGAATAATCGCAAATGCTAGTGAGGTGTATTGTGAACCAACGATGAGCTCGTTTACTTCAATCGCTGTTGCTGCAACGCCAGTAAGATGCTCAGCTCTACCACTGTCAACCGAACGGAATGAATCCGCATGCTGATTTACTGCCTCAACACTCTTGGCTGTATCAGCGACTGGAATAAATGGCATATCGACATAAATTAATGTTCTATCGTAGTCTTTGTTAATGAAAATCTCTCTTGTCTCATCAGTTATCGATGCGTAGAAAACATCCAGCAAAAATATTTGTGACTGCTTGGTTCCAGGTAGGCCGAAATTATCCGGTTGAATCAACAAATCCCAAAATGAAGCATCTGCTGTGACCTCATTGTTTAGCAGTACTTCAGCAGTCTCTTTGATATCATCCGGTAAAGGAGTTACATTAACAAACTCGTATAATTGAGCACCAGATACTGTTGGAGCAATACCTGTTGACTTCATCAAAAACACTATTGAAACTGCTGATGTGTTTTCGACTGTGTTCAATTTACTCTCTAACTGATCAATCCGTTTGAGATTTTCCGCCGGATCGTCATTACCGGTATCCTGATCGTTTGTGTCTCCTGTCACATTAGCATGAATTAGGACCATTCCTATTTGCCCTGCGTTGAAGTCACTACTATACTGTTTCATCTTAATTACCGGATCCTCACCTTCTGGAGCCATTCCCAACAAATCGATATTCTCTTCGACATTAGTTTGGCCAAACGTTGCGGAGATAAGAATGAGTAAAATGAAGAAACCGATAATACTTCGATTATATTTAACTGGGGCTTCAACCAGTTTTTCAAATGCCTTCAATGGCGGATGTTTGGGTTTTCGCAAGTCCAAAAGGAGCGTAAGATTAGGAACCATGAACATAGTCAATATGTATACGATGACAATACCCATCGACAAGGCGATACCAACTGTTTGAATGGGCGCCATTGGCGTGAAAACTAACGAAATAAATCCTATGACTGTAGTAACTGCCGATAAAAATACCGCTTTACCAGTAGAGGTCAGTGATGCTTTCATCTTTTCCGACTTCGTTCCGCCTTCTTCTGCATATCGATTCGTTATGTGTAGGCCATAAGAGACACCCAATGCAAGTAGGATAGGCCCGACAATAATAACTGTCATAGTTACCTCATAATTTGTCCAACCTATCAGGCCTAAAGTCCAAAAAACCGCACATAAGGTCGGTAATCCTGCAATAATCACCACCTTAATGCCCTGTATGGGTCTTATTCCTGTAATTCCTGTTTGCAATAAATCTGAATGAAATATAAATAATCCAAGTGCCACGAGTACAATGGCTGTTGGGAATATTTCCCAAAATAACTTGAAAGAAAATTCGGTTACAGCATTAGTGATGGGAACTGGTCCAGTTAGCGTCATCGTAAGATTCAAACTTTCCCAAGTACATACTCCTGTTTCAGGGTCAGGGACTCCGTCATTGTTAACATCGTCACAATAACGTTCCTCTTTACTGAACAGATCAAGTTGGGCTTGGGTTTTGGCGATCAAATCTTTTGCTTCAACCTCATCTGAAACTGCAACAGCCATTATCGCTCTATCCAGTAAACCATCTGGACCGCCACAGTCACGCTCACCGGTAGTACAGACATCTCTAGCCAGTTTATCTAATCCAGGAGTTGGTTTGCCATCGTCCTCATACATTTCACCCAGCACTAAATCGATTGTTGGCTGACTGGGGATTTCGTAAGAACCGCCAAACTGGTCATCGGTTTGGGCAATTAAATCATTCAGTGCCTCTGCAGCTTGTGCTGTCGCACATTCCTCTTGGCCTGCAGCGCAACCGAGTTGACCCAACTCAGTGATGAATGCTTCACGTACACGTGGCGCACTAGAATTTACCTCTTTGAGCACAGTCGACAACGACAAAATGTAGATAACATCATCATTTACAGCATCGGACAAATATGGGTTTAGTTGGTTTTCAACATAACTCATCTCCTGTAATATACGCTGGTCAGTAATATTTCTGGTACCTGATTCCACATAAATAATCATAACATTCGTTGACCAGTCATCCTCCACTAGTGAAATTAGTTCAGCGACTTGGCTACCCTCTGGCAGGTATACTTCTAAATCCCCGTTTACATTAAGCGCTGGTTCATCACGGTCATCATCAAATCTGGTATCGTCAAGAAAACCTGACTGAGACACAAAAAAGGCAGTTAGTAACAGGAATACGACAATGGTAGCGATAGGGAATCTGGTTATTGCACCGGTAGCACCATGCTTTTGCCATTCCCTTTTGAAGCGATCTGGTGCTTCCAAAACTGCGTCTATTGCTGACTTGGCTCGGAAATCTCTAACCCTCGCAGTTAGGTCTACCGCGCCGGACTGTATCTTAGATTTGCTATAATCTGCGAGTGCAGCAATACGCTTGGAAAACTTACGACTTTCCATTGATGGTTCGGAGGTTTCCTTTCCATCTGACATAGTCTTCCCCGTTAGTCCCACAAGGTGCCGCTTGAAATGTTTACCGACATAATGATTGAAAAAGTTACATTACTTTCTTTGAAGCGTTGGTTTGATATCGTTGAAGTAGTGGGCAGGTTGGACCCGTGCTGTTAACGAGCATGGGGCCGGTGAGGCACATGCCAACTCCAAGACTTAACGAAAAACGCTGGTCGGTCGACCTTGAAAAGAAAATACAAACTGAACATTCTGCTAGTTCAGAAGAATATAGTCAAAGATATGGTTTCAACCCAGATTCTGGGAAGGAAATCTTCGTGATTGACACACCACCACCTTATCCATCTGGGACGTGGCATATCGGGGCAGTTGCACAATATTCAATGATTGACGTCATTGCTCGCTCGCAGCGATTGCTCGGCAAAGAGGTATACTTTCCATGGGGAGTAGATCGCAACGGGATTAACATTGAGTTTACCGTAGAGAAAAATACCAAACGAAAAATGAAAACTTATGACAGAGCAGAGTTTTTACAATTGTGCGAGAAAACCATTGAAGAATTTACTCAAGCGATGAGAAATACCGCACGACGTGTTGGTCTATCATGTGACTTCGATAGGGAATATTTGACCGATGCACCCGATTACCGCTCAGTTACTCAATCAATATTTGTTGAATTATTCAAAAATGGCACAATTGTCGAGGACCTTAGGCCGAATATATACGACCCGGTTGAAGGAACTACAATAGCTGATGCAGAGGTTGAGAGACTTCAAAGAAAGACCAAATTAGTCGACGTAAAATGGAAACTGGACGATGGTTCAAGTTTGATTATTTCGACCACAAGGCCTGAATTAATTTGTGCTTGCGGAGTTGTTGTTGTTCATCCAGATGACGAACGATATCAGCATTTAGTGGGACAAAAAATTATGTTGCCTGTGCCAGTTGCTGGGCGTGATAATTACGTAGAAATCAAGACCCATCCCTCTGTCAAATCTGAATTTGGTTCAGGCGTACTGATGGTGTGTTCTTTTGGTGACCAAAACGATGTAGCGGTGTTTAGAGAACTAGGGCTTACCCCGTTCCAAGCAATAAACCTGGATGGATGTATGACTGAACTTGCCGGTCAATGGTCCGGTTTACCAGTCATCGAAGCACGAAAGGCCGTAACAGAGTTTTTAGAATCAAATGGCCAAATTGACAAGATTGAAGAAAGGGAGCAAGAAGTCCCCGTTTCCGAGCGAGGCAAGAACCCCGTGGAAATAATCCTGCTCAAAGAATGGTATGTTAGGCAGACACACATTCAAGACAGAATGAAGGATTTGATTGACGAGATAACATTCCATCCGGTAAGAAATCGTCAGTTTTTACTTGACTGGATGGATAATATTAGTATTGATTGGCCAATATCTAGACGAAGATGGTACCACACTGAAATTCCGATTTGGTATAGCGCTGACGAAAAATATGTTATTGTGCCCCCATCTGGTAGTTATGTCCAACCCTGGCGGGAACAACCACCTGCCGGCAGCCGTGTACTAAATCGTATATCTCGAGAAGATGTTGGTTCGTTTGAAGATATGAGCGATTCGCTCGGCGAGATTATCGGAGAGGAAAAGGTATTCGACACTTGGATGGATTCATCAAATTCAAACCTATTCGTGAGTGGTTATTTGAATCATCCAGAGATTTTTGAGAAGTCATTTCCAACCGCATTGAGGCCGCAGGGCAAAGAAATTGTCAGAACTTGGCTTTACTACACTTTGCTTAAGTCAGCATTATTGCTGGATAAACCGGGATTCAAACATGTATGGATCGATGGTTTAGGAATGGACCCTTGGGGCAGAAAAATGAGCAAATCGCTTGGTAACGGCATAGATGCTGACTCAGTTTTAGAGTGTGGAGCCGGTGGAAGAACCGGATCGTGGAAGGTGAAAGGTCCCGAAAAAACTGTCAACTTAAAAGCTAATAAGATTGGTAGTGAATGTTTCCGCTTATGGAAAGCATGTGATGCTCAGGTTGGTGATGATTTTCAAATCAATCCCGAAGAGATTGAGCAAAGATACTTTGGAGTCCTGACCAAGTTATTCAATGTGTCACGTTTTGCATCCCAGTTTGATGTACCTAATGATTTAGATAATATCCCTAATGATCTAAACATTGAGGACGAATGGATATTACACGAATTCAACTCAGTCATGTCCGAAGTAAAAACAGCATGGGAAAATTTAGACATTTATACAGCAACCCAAGCTTTGAAGACATTTGGGACTGGAATTCTTCCCAGTCATTACCTAGAAATGGTCAAATCAAGATTATATGATGGTGATACAAAAGCCGCATGGACAATTCATCGAATGGTTAGGGATTTCATGAGCGCATTCAGCCCAATTTGTCCATTCTTCACCCACCACATTTCACAAACAATTTATGGTTTCTCTGCAGTGGATATCGATGGGTTTCCAACCAATCCGTTTAGCACCAAATATGACCCAGAAAGAGGTGAATATTTGACGTCGAAAACTTTCGACCTACAAACCTTCAATGGTGAGGTTTGGGGTACTAAAAAAGCCAACGGAGTCTCACTAAACCAGCCGATTAGTGGAGTGGTTATTCCAGATAATCTCAGTGAATTTACGGAAATATTGACCTCTATGCACAGCCTTGAGTAGTCAAATCTATTCTTCCTCCAACAAACCGTGAAGCCTAGTTTGTTTACTAGTTGGTGTATCAAGATGCCCTAATCTAAATCCAATTAGCCTGATTTTTCTGCCGGTTTGGACATTGTTAGCAAATAGTTTCTGTGCCAAACTTGTGAACACTTCCTCATCATCCATCGCCACCGGTATCGAACGACCATGGGTATGAGTTTCAAACCCAGTATAGCGAATTTTAATCTCAGCAAGTCTGCCAGATACTCCAACATCGCGTGCTGATTTCATTACCCGTCGAACAATACTCAAAAGTGCCTCAAGTACTGTGTTAAAATTGTCTCTATCATAATCAAAGGTATGCTCCTTGCCAATTGATTTTCTACTCCTGAGTGGACTGATTTCACTCGAGGTCTTGCCCTCATAGACCCGGGTTATCCAGGCGGCGAAACGTTCGCCTGTTATCCTTGAAAGTGATAATTCTCCGTAGGCATACATCTCATCGACTGTAGTAATTCCCCATTCATGTAACTGAGTTGCTCTCTTCTTTCCGATGCCAGGCACATCACGTATTTTCCTGCCCTCAAAAAAATCCGATAATTCGTCTGGCAGGATTCTAAAAATCCCCATTGGTTTGTTTATCTCACTAGCCATTTTGGCTAATATTCGATTAGATGCGATGCCGAATGAAGCACCTAAACCGATATCATCCATAATTGCCTTCTGTAGCCTGCGGCATAATGCGACAGCTCTGTCCCAATCATGCTCAACAAAATTCGTGATATCCAAATATGCTTCATCTATACTAGCCTGTTCAAAAAATTCTGCAGGTTGTTTTAGGATAGTCATTACTTTACGAGATGCACGCGAATACAAACCTCTGCTTCCTCTGATATATATTGCATTACCATATGGCTTGCCTGGACATCTGCGCCATGCCTCACTAATTGCCATCGCTGACCTTATGCCAAACTTTCTTGCCGCATAATTGCATGTTGAAACTATGCCCCTGCCTCTACCGTTCTCGGGATCAGAACCAATAATCAATGGAATTGATTCATCAAAACCGTGGTGGAGTGTCTCAACAGCGGCATAAAATGCGTCAAGATCACAGTGTACAATAATCCGAGATTCATTCATCATATCACTTGTATTAATTCTGTGTGGCGATTGTTTTCAATGTTATTTATGTAGGAATTCTTTATTGACAATGAAATCGCATTTTTTGTTGGATAGTACCAACATAACATTTCGTGCAATGTCTAGGCCGACTCGTCTTTGAGCTTCAATCGTCGATGCCCCGATATGCGGTGTTGAATGAAAATTTGGGTGTAAGCATAACTCGTAATTTTTAGGTACCGGTTCATCCTCAAATACATCTAATGCTGCACTTGCTAATACACCATCATTAAGGGCTTTTAGTACATCTAACTCGTTAACTATCCCACCTCTTGCACAGTTTACTACATGGTTACCACATTGGATTCCATCCGGTGATTTACCAGGCATTTTTTTCAGCCGATCGTAATTAACAAGGTGATGGGTTTCCTCGGTTAAGTTGCAATGTATCGATATGTGCGTGCAATTCGAAAATAACGTGTCGACGGACTTGTGTAACCGTGTGTTTTGGCTTTTAGCTATTTTTGATGGCAGATATGGGTCGTAGGCGTGAACCGTCATGCCTAATGATTGTGCTATCGAGCCCACTCCTTGGGCGATTCTTCCAAAGCCAACCAACCCCAAATTCTTGCCAGATAGTTCCGAACCTTTGAAATGTTTTTTTTCCCACTTTCCTTCTCGCATTGAACGATCTGATTTTGCCACATGCCTGACAGATGATAGCAAATGTCCAACAGTGAGTTCTACTACAGATTGAGTTGATGCTCTGGGGGCATTTACAACCGGAATCTTTGCTAGGCCTGCTGCGGATAAATCGATGTTATCGACACCAACACCTGCTCTGGCGATAACTTTCAAGTTGGAGGAGTTTTTGATAACCGATTCGGTTAATTTTGTGGCACTTCTAACTATCACAGCATCAAAGTCATTGAGTGCTCCAGATTCTAATTCTGCTTTGCTGTAGAATTTAATCACAACTTCATGACCTTGCTTCTCTAGTAAATTCTGAGCCTCAACCGAGAGTCCATCGGTTACCGCTATCCTAGCCATGATGAACGTAAAGATTGATGGTCGATAAACTTGACATCGACGGTTAAACTAGCAAACCATTCAAACCGGATTACTAACTAGCCGTTATTGAGCGGAACATGGCTGCAGAATTGAATGTCGCAGGTTTGCTGTGGGCCACAGCAATACTATCCATACCTGTGATAATGGCATTGCCAATGCGACTTGCTTGGAGTTTCTTCATTGGAGTGGGTCACGAAGAGTCACAATATCGGAACTCAGTCCGGCAAATAATTGATGCAGGACGACAAGTATCTCCGTTTAGAACAACGCTTAACGATTTAGCCCGAGGACTCAACATCAAACCGTCAAAGCAACGGTTAATCGAAGCAGATTTGTTTCACCCACTTACACTATCGCATTTCCTATTATTACCGGCGTTGATTATTTTCCCACTGGCGATGATTATGGCGCTGCCAATTATCGTCATTGGACTACCAATATTAATTTTAATTGAGTTTTTATTGATTCGTAAAAAACTCCTGATTTATACATTAAAACAAATGGAAAAAGTGCTACATTGGCAGGTAATTCACATTCCCAAGCCACACCGTGGTGCAATTCAAAAAGCAGGCAAGGTAAACGAATTTTCCAACCATGTAATACATTTTAATTATGTCCCACAAGGTGCCTTTTTGGGTTTATTCGCTTGGTTAATCGTTCATTGGATCTTTAAACTAGATTCTACCGCACTAGAATTAATTATTGCATCTGGATTATACATCATCATGCTTGGAATACTAGGTGTACTCAATACTGCTTTTGAATCTGACTTAGTGTTTGTCGACCCTGCTAAGGGAAGACTAGTGCCGGTCGACCAATGGCTTGAGAGCATATTGAAGCCAGTTGTGGGCATTGGGTTACTATTTTTAATCGGTCGAAATCTATTGGACCAAGCAAGAGATGGAAATCCGGTTGTTTTTGCTGGCACTGTGTTATTGCTACTTTATGGCGCGGCAATAGTTGGAATAGCTTATCGTTGGGGATATTCTGTTTGGCGGGGAGACAAAGTAAAACAGGAGTTTGAAGGGCAAATTGTTGATAATCTGAAACCTCTATCGTATGATTTGACAAGAACTAGAGGGAGAATCGAATTTATCGCTCAGATGACAATGGACGAGCGATTAACCGTGATGAATGAAGCGCCAACTAAGCAATTGACATTTGCTGACCTCCAAGCATTGCCACCTAGTAAGAACAGCGGTAAAATACCTAAAAACCCGATTAAGTAATCTACAACCAAGGCACATCATCGGGTATTTCAGCAAATAGGTTTGCCGGTAGAGCCACCTTAATCTTCGACACATACCCTAATTGTTCAGTGGTGTTATTTTGCCACTCAACATATTCCTTGAATTCAGACATGTTCAGTACTGGGTTATGCTGTCGATTCCAAGACAATGTTTGAAATTCAACTCCTGGAGCTTCATGACCGGTGCAAACTAGTAAGTCTCCACTTAGTTTAGACATTACTTTTAGCGAGTCGAAATGGGACTGCATTCGACCACTTGGTAAGTCATCTCGCCCAACACCACCATCACCAGTGAACAAAAAATCTCCAGTGAAAACGTGTTTTGCTGTTACCACTAACATTGAGTCTTCAGTATGACCAGGTACATGATAAAAGGTTATTTTTTCATCACCTAAAGTTAATTCTGACTCTTCGCTGACATATTTAGTTACACCAAGTGAGGCAGTGCTGTGCCACATTACATAATCACAACCAGTTGATTCTGCAATGGTGAAACACCCGGTGATGTGATCTGCATGTGTATGGGTGGCGATGCACATTTCGAGTTTCAATCCCATTGTATCAATCTTGGTTAAATAGTCATTAACAAAGTCATAAACTGGGTCAATTATGGCCGCCTTGCCACTATTTTTTTCAAAAATCAAAAAAGATTTAGCCCAACCAGATTCATTCAGTTGTATCATCTGCATTGGTAAGCCTAAGAGGATTTAGTACTTCAATTTCAGCGAAAATTGTCCAATTGTCAATGGTTAAACCAAATGAGTTTTTGGCAAGATTATGAGCCATCCCGATACAGTGGTTTATCTTGAACACGATGGGAGGGTTTTGTTAGTTAACAACAATGGCGAGGGACCTAAATTACCGGTCAAGGGTAGACAAGACCAGAGTGAAATTATCCGCTTTCCAACAATTGACGAGGTCGCTGAATTTGGAATTAGCTATGAACAGAAAATGGACATTAGAATAGTATTTGGTAATCAGGTAATTAGAGTAATCAAAGCTTATCCAAAGATTGAATGGCCAGAACATTGGGCGATGAAAGATAATCTAGTCTCAGATAATTGTGTTCACCCTATTGCAAGGGAGGCAATTTACCGTAGCGTTCACCGACTGGTCTCAAAGGTAGTAATAAGAAATGATCGGAATGAAATTCTCATGGCCAAGGTTAAACGTGGTCACTTTACTGGATTTTGGACCTTACCAGGCGGTTATATGGATCACGATGAGCATCCGACAATGGGTTGTGTCCGAGAAACACTTGAGGAATTAGGAATCGAGATTGTTCTTGATGAAAATCCACCGACCATAACTCAACAAATTTTCAATGATGAAGGCATTTCGTTTGTTTCCTTTACCTATCAATCGACATGGAATGGTGAGAAAAGTGATATGAATTTGCTCACTGAAGAGATATCTGATGCTGCATGGTTCTCTAAAGATGAGGCAATCAATAATGCAGTGTCTTATTTTGACCTAGAAGCAATTAGAAGCGTCGACTAAAGTTGCAACAATGATTTAGCCGCCGCAAAACTATCGTGTAATCCGTCAGGATTGGTACCACCGCCTTGGGCAAATGTTGGTCGGCCACCACCCCCACCAGCGATATGAGTGATTATGGTACGTAAAATCTCAACTGAATTATATCGCTCACTGGCTATCGAGTTCTCTGTTGTTGCAACCATTAATTTTCCTCCCCCGTCCTTAGAACCGAGTATCGCAAGGGTAGGTACTGTTTCATCCAGAGTCAACTCCTTTAGCATCTTAGACATATTCTTTAGCCCGCCATCTGATTCCATGATAACTATCCTGACACCATCTTTGGTAAAGGTTGAGTCATCGCTACCGCTGGTTCGAAGTCTAACTATTTCCGCCTCCAGTTGTTCAATGCGTTTTCGTTGTTCTTTCCATTCATTGAAAAATCGCTCAGCGGTTCTGGGAATGTCGCCCATACCAACCCCAAACACCTCACCAGTTTGACGCAACAATCCATCTTGGTCTCTTGCAAAATCTAATGCCGCTTGACCTGCGACGATGTGTAACCGTTCGACACCATCTTGAACTGCGGTTGAACGAACTAGTCGAATCGAACCAATTTGACCTAATTCGTCATGGTGAGTTCCGCCACATGCTTGCACATCATGGTCCGAGATTCTGAGCACCCGAATAGTATCGCCTTTTGGCGCCCCACCTTGGTATAGGTCAAAACCGTGTTTTCTATCAGCATCTTTACGATTAAGTATTGTTTTTTCAGTTTTAGGAACCTGGACAATGATTTGATTGGCCATTTTTTCTATGTCATCTAAATCCTTACGAGTCAGGCGATTGTAATGAGTGATATCTAGTCTCCCTAAATCAACTGATTTGTTAGAACCTGCTTGATAGATGTGTGGACCGAGTATTTTTCGGGCTGCACCACCGACAATGTGAACGGAAGTATGGTGATCCATCAATTGCTTTCTACGATTCCAATCAATGCATCCGTGAACAACATCACCTTTGTTAAGGGCAGAGTTAGATAAGTGAAGTATATGTTCCCCTATTTTTCGTGTGCCAAGTATATGGCAGTGGACAGAATCCGTAGATAGAGTGCCAAAATCAGCCTCTTGACCTCCACCTTCTGGATAGAAACACGTTCTGTCAAGAACTATTGCATGCGTGGCGCCATCAGGCAAATCCTCACCATGAATTTCACTGCAATACAGCACGCTTGCATCGAATTCAATCTGATATACATCGTCGTAATACAGTGGATTGGTTATCGGTAAATTTTCCAAGCCTGTAACTAGTTCAGATTGGTTATTTTCTTTGGCTGCATCCTTCGCCATCTTTGCGTGCCTTTCTGCCAACTCCGCAGTAAAGCCAGATCTTAGAGTCATTGATTTCCAACCAGAACGATGGGCCAGTGATATTGCCATTTCCGGAGCAATACCATGGGAATCGTTCAGTGAGAACAATAATTCATCTTCAATTTCATGAGCGTTCTTGTCGACATTGGCTAGCATTGTCTTGATTACTTGCTCACCTTTACGCAACATTTCTACATATTTTTCTTCTTCGAGATTGAGTATTGTAGCAATGCCATCTTGGGTTTGCTTCATGTTCTTACCGGCTAAATTGACATCTAGATGGTGCAGTGCTAATTCTGCAAGAGAAACTTGTATTCCAAGTTCGTCACGCATTCTAAGAGTTCTTCTCGCTAACATTCGTGCTAAATATCCTGCTTTGGCATTGGAAGGAACTAGTCCATCACCTAGCATATTACACAGTGCGTGAAGGTGGTCGGGTATTGCATATATCCTCGCTAATGGATCTGTTATTGCAGCGAATTGATCACTGGTTATTGCAATTCCACGCTCGCCGAGTTTGGTGATGAAAATACTGCGTAACTTGTCGCCATCAACACCTGCTTCAATATTCATAATGCCGTTTAATCTACTCATTTCACCGAGAATCTTATCCAAATCTAATTCTGGCCACTGCTCAGTAATTCCGCCGAAACCACTCAAATCTTTCAGCCAAGCAACCGTTTCTGGATATATGGCTTCGTATATGGTTGGTGTACCTGCAGCAGCCCAGCAAAATCTCTCGAGGCCATAACCTGTGTCAATTATCTGGAGTGGCATCTCAGAATACATGTCACCTTTGATATCTATATCGCCATCTTCATCCTCTTCAAGATTCATGAACACCAATGTAGCAAGTTCTAGTCCTCCAACTATCACTTCAACAGCTGGACCCGCATTACCGCCACCGCACCACGGATTCTCAACATAGGTTATTTCTTTAGCATCAATACCGAATGTTTCGGTAAACATTTCGTGACAATATCTGACACACTCCTCCATCCAGTAATACATCCGACCTTCGTCTGGTCGATTGAATACATGATGTGCCATCATCTCAAAAGTAGTCAAATGCCTGCCGCTTCGCCCAACAGCATCAACATCTGTCAAGCGAATACATGGTTGGGAGATTGTCAATACATTGGCTGGAGGTTCGACCAAACCTGAGGTGACATGTGGTTGGAAATCTGCAATCGAGGCGATGGTAAGATGAATATCATCTCGCCATCTTGCTAGAATTGGATAAGGGTCGATTCGTGTGTGCTCTCTAGCTTCAAAAAACCCAAGAAATGCTTCTCGCATGGCATCTTTTAGTTCCTTACCTCGCATCTCATAACCGCTGATTAAAGGACTACCAATGAAGGTATATTCATCTTCACTTGTATCCCCACAGGTTTCTCTTGTGTGGTCTGCTGTCCAAAACCAAAGATTAGTAACTCGGCATTGTTTTCTGATGTAGCCATTGTCATGGAAGACTGCTAAATCAATCGGAGCCATTGCCATGATATTCACCTACTCTATGAGTTCCCCAACATAATCAATGACTTGAACCCTGCGACTATATCGACAATTTATCGACAATACTCAAAGGTAAAATGCATCACCGGGTATCATGGGCGATGAGTGGCGTAAGCATCTTCAAACCGAGGAAGATGGCACCATGCGCATTAAGGCTCATGGTAGAATGAATGTTGATGCTCGAATAGTGACCGATCAAAATCACTTCAATAATCACATCGACGACCGAGGGCCAGAGCAATTGGTCAATGCAGCCGAAATTCCGGGAATTGTTGGCGAGGCTTGGGCAATGGCAGACTGGCATTTTGGCTATGGACTACCAATCGGTGGAGTTATCGCTACAGATATCAATCACGGCGAGAATGGTGGTGCAATATCTCCAGGGGCAGTTGGCTTTGACATCAATTGTGGGGTGAGAGTGTTAGCACTGGATGCGACTATCGATGACATACCAAATATCAAGAAATTAGGTGGCAGATTAGCCGGTAGAATACCTGCTGGAGCATCAGGCAAAGGCGGCTTAGACATTAGCATGGGGCAAATCCGTGATCTGACACAAGGTGGTGCTCAAGCAGCCGTTGACATGGGTATCGGATTTGATGAGGATTTACCATCACTCGAATCAAATGGCCTGTTAGAAGTTGATGATGTTTCGCTTTCCAGTAGAGCCTTAGAGCGTGGACTTCGAGCACTCGGCACGCTTGGCAGTGGCAATCACTTCTTGGAACTACAATCAGTCGAAAAATTGGTTGATGAGGATACAGCAAAACACTGGGGCCTGTATGAAGGCCAATTATTGGCTATGATTCATTCTGGCTCAAGAGGCCTGGGTCATCAAGTATGTAGCGAACACTCACGTAAATTTGAACAGAAGTATCGTAGAAATACTGATGGTTGGTATGCTGAAGAATACGATTTTACTCTTTCAGACCGTCAATTAGCCTGTGCTCCAATACATTCCAAGGAAGGACAACAATACCTACAAGAAATGAATGCGGCAGCTAACTTTGCGTTTGCTAACAGAGCTGCGTTAGCCCATAGATTACGTGAGGTTCTAAGACTTGAGATGGGAGTTGATGGGGAGGCTCGTACTCTATATGATGTTGCGCACAACATTGCTAAAATTGAAACGCATAATATTCACGGCAAAAATTGTCAGTGTGCAATTCACCGAAAAGGAGCGACAAGAGCCTTTTCAGGAGACAGCGGGCAAATTGAAAGTAGTTTCCAAGTTACTGGCCAGCCAGTGCTGGTTCCGGGTGATATGGGGACCGGGTCGTGGATAATGGCCGGACCAAAAAGTGGGCAAAATCAAGCCTTTGGCTCATCATGCCACGGTGCTGGAAGAGCACTTTCTCGAACCCAAGCAAAAAGAACCATCGATGGAAGGGCATTAAAGAAAAATTTAGAGAATTCTGGCATTAGAATTCATGCGTCTACTCCAAATGTACTATCTGAGGAGGCACCGGATGCTTACAAAGATGTAGACGAGGTGATTGAATTGACCAATAGAGCTGGTCTAGCCCGTCCTGTAGTAAGAATGATGCCAAACATTGTAATCAAAGGTTGATTACATGCAGAATTTAGTGTGTGCTTGGCCTGGTATTGTCGGCGCAGCTCCTGTGTGAACCCCATCTGGTTCTTCACAAATAACGCTTAGAAGCGTGTTAACCAAATCTTTCAATTCATCTACTTGAGTTTGTAATTCTTTCATACGACGTTTCATTTCTATTTTATTGTCTACGGTAGTACCCATCATATCCCATCCAAGGAAGTTGCCTTCCTTATGATGTTTTCAGTAAATTAGATTATTAATCTTTGAGGCAAAATAAAGAACGAAAATGAGGTTTTTTCTACTAAAATATTTGACGAAGCGTTATAATCACCATGCAAGTCCGCAGAAATACGCCACTGTGGCTTAGGGGTATAGCACCTCATTGGTAATGAGGAGGTCGCGAGTTCAAATCTCGCCAGTGGCTCTTACAAGATTCTCAAAATAGATGGTATTCGGGAAAAATTTAATTTAATTATTTTACCGATTATAACACAATGGATGAATTATCTAAAGAAGAGGTGGTAATAGTTGACAAGACACTCGCCAAATTGCCTAAAACACCCATAATACTGTTGTGTGTGATTGGTTTAGTACTTGCACCCATAGCGGTGTATGATGACAATTGGTTGAACTCAAATATTGACACAGATGATTTTTGGGGAACTATCATGGAGCAAAACGTATATCTGAGTCTTGACACATTCCAAATGGAGTATTGTGCTGATGGTGATTGTGAGATTGAGGAGAATGAGAAATTAGCCAAATTGTATCAATTATGCTACGATGGAGTTACTGAGGAAGAAGGAGAAGACGAAGTTGATGAAAATGAGGTGGAAGAAATGTGCGGCCCATGGAATGAGCTTCACAAGGCAGGTAAGACTGCAAAAACTTTGATCTTTGCAAGTATGTTCATTGTTTTAAGTGGAATGTTAGTGGGCTTATCACCAATTTCTAACCAAATTCGAATAATTCCATATTCAGTAATTACTGCTGGCGGTGGAACGATGCTAGTCGCTATTTTCAACTGGAAGCGAATGCTGCCAGAATTTACAGACAATTTAGACAACGGTAGTGGACAAGCGGTAGCCATATTGTCAGGAATTCTTTTCCTCATTGCCGGGATTATTGGGATAATACAATCCAGGAAGTTGATTAAACAAGAATTACAAATTGATAATGAAGCATTATCAGAAGAATAATCATTAATTTAGATTGGTTTATGGCGCCGAGAGAGGGATTTGAACCCCCGAGGGAAGATCCCACGCGATTTCCAGTCGCGCGCACTACCAGGCTATGCGATCTCGGCCTAAACCGTGCGGTGGTTATTCTCCGTTTAACATTCACGCCATTAAATCGCCAACCAATTTAGCGAAAATACTCAAAGGTGATTCGACTAGCCCTAGCCATGACCGAGCCATTGGTTGAGTCGAGTGAGGCTAACGATGGGTCAGTTTTGCGACTGCGTGATGTGCAATTAAAGGTCAAAGTAGCCGAAATTCATCCGATTTTTGATGGAATTGATGAAATTAGAAAGCAGTGGAAATATATGTTCCTTCTAGCGAAGAATGATTGGAAAAAAGAAAATTATCTAATGCTCGGTTTCGGCCTGCTCGCTTTCCTGCTCGGGGCATTGTCTGCGGACATAATTTCAGGCGGTGATACATTAACTACGGGAAGAGCTGGAATAACGAGTAGTGACTCGTTCTCATTCTTTCAAATGTTATTGTCGGTTGTATGTTGGGTCGTATTTTTGTACTTCATTTGGACTGAATTTCCCGTAATGAGAATCCATTCAATCACGATGATGTTAATTTGGAATTGTATGCTATTTGCCAACGTATTTTTCCATGAAAACAATCCAAACTGGCCAGCCAAAATGGCGCTGTCAGACATGATGTACGGAACCTTGATTATGCTTGTCGTTGTCTTCTTCACCTACTTTTTTTGGAAGGCTGTAAGCGACACGAGAGATCTTTATGTCCGGGTTCACCATGTACATGAAGATGTTCGTATAATGGAGCGTGATATGTACGAGTACTCCCTTGGTGGTTGGGGATCTATGTTGCTTGTTTGGTTCGCCTCGACATTTATTTCTGCATGGAGCGGAGTAAATTTCGTGGCTTCGAGAAATAATGATAACTACTTTACTCTATTTCTCCACATTCTTTCCGGGATAATGGTTGTACCATTGGTTTTGATGCTTATTTGGTATCCGCAAAAGATACTTGGAACTGGAACGAAAATCAGTACCTCGGCGGCGCTAACTGCGGAGATTGAAATGAATCAAGAGCAACTAACCATTGCGACCGATGCGAAGTGTCCGGAATGTGGAGTTCAAGTTGAATTAACAATGGAGTTAGATGGACAAATCACCGTTCCTTGTCCCGAAAAAGGTTGTGAAAACAAATCTGGCATCATCGGTACAATCTGTTCAGGGTGCAACATTGAATTGCCTGCTAGATTTAATTGCCAATCGTGTAATACGAATATCCCATATCTTGACACTATCCCAGACTCGGAGGCGTGGTAATGTTTTCCCACCTAAGAGATGACTTCCCTACCCTAAGAGGTGAGATAGCGCCAGCATATCTGGACAATGCTTGTGTGACGTTGAAACCTGATTCAGTAATCAACTCAATTAGTGATTACTACAGTATGTATCCTGGCTGCGGAGGGCGCTCGGTACATAGATATGGCACACAAGTATCTCGTTTGGTTTCTGATGCAAGAAAGTCGATTGCCAAGTTCATCAATGCAGATTCTGTTAGTGAGGTAGTTTTTACCAGGAACGCAACTCATTCAATCAATCAAATTGCTAAAGGCATGAAATGGGAAAAAGGAGATGTTGTAATTACCGGAGATAGGGAGCATAACTCAAATTTAGTACCGTGGCTACAACTTGTCGAGGAAAAAGGCATAGAACACAGAATTGTCGAATCAAACCCTGATAATACATTCAACATTGACAATTTTGAACAGTTATGTGATGATGTTGGTGACCGTTTGAAAATGGTTTCACTCAGTCATATTGGCAATCTTGATGGCATATCGGTTCCAATCAAAAAAATAGCTAAAATAACCCACCAATATGATGCCTTAATGGCTGTTGACGGAGCCCAATCCACTCCACACATGCGAGTAGATGTACAAGATTTGGATATAGATTTTCTTTCATTTTCGATCCACAAAATGTGCGGACCATCTGGAATGGGAGGGTTATGGGGCAGATATGATTTGCTTGATTCGCTGCGCTCTATCCAATCAGGCGGTCAAACTGTTGAGACCGCTCATTATGATTCAATAAACTGGGCTGCACCACCATCAAGGTTCGAAGGTGGCTTGGGTAACTTTGCTGGGATGATAGCTAGTGGTAAAGCAATTGATTACCTTGCAAAGTTAGACATGGATGCTGTCCATGAACATGAAATCAAACTAAATCGTATAATCACCAATAAAATCAAACACTTGGATAGTATTGAGATTATTGGGCCAGAAGATCCTAGTCAAAGAGGTGGTATCTGTTCAATTCTTATGGGTGAATTACCCTCTCATGATATCGCATTGTTACTCGATGAAGCCGCAGGCGTCATGGTTAGAAGTGGTCAACATTGTGTCCACTCATGGTTTAACGCCCGTGGACATGAAAATGGCTCATTGAGAGCGTCGGCATATTTCTACAATACTGAGGAAGATGCAAACCTTTTTGCCGATACCTTCACAGAAGCAGTTGAAGCATTTGGTTGATTCGTATGGATGAATTATTGGACATCGCAGCGTCACCACCTATTCAAGATGCTCAATTGATGGAACATCACCGTTCATCAAAGAAATTTGTTGGCTTTATGGTTGGTTTAACATTATTGCTAGTGTTTTCCTCGGGATATCTCGTTCAAGTGTTTAAAGAAAACAACCCGTTCGCCGTTAGACCCACCGACACAGCACTAGAATCACAGGAAGTTTATGGAGAACTGATTCAAACTGATATTAGAGGGCTTGATGGAACTGGGGTTAGGGTATGTATCGTCGACTCAGGTATTGATACAACCCACAAAGATCTCTCTAGCATCAATCTTGTTGCTTGGCGAGATTTCGTTAATAATCAAGCAGAGCCATACGATGACCAAGGTCATGGGACAAGCATGGCAGGAATATTGGTTGCTGATGGTTGGATGGAAGGAGTTGCAGCTAGTGTGGAATTAGTCGTGGCCAAGGCACTTTCCGGTAATGGCACCGGGGATGATGGTGTGGTTGCTGACGCAATTGATTGGTGTGTTGAGCAGAATGTACAGATAATTTCTCTCTCTCTTGGTGGAGCCCCAGGCTTAATTCCATTCAACCCATTTGGTGGTCGTGACTCAAGTGATGCCGCAGATGATGCAATCGACCGGGGTATTGTTGTGATTGCTGCTGCCGGTAATGATGGAGGGCCAGATGACGATGGAGATGTTGCTCATCCGTCTAGTGAAAGATTAGTCATTTCTGTGGGTGGTCATACGGAGGATGGTAGTCATTGGAGTGGCTCATCAACCGGTGACAACAACGGCAATCTTCTGCCATTGATTTTCCCGCGCCAGGACCCTCACAAAAAACCGGAAATCGTAGCACCAGCAGAAGGTGTACCCGTTATCAATAATGATGGCACTTGGTCAATTGTCGATGGGACAAGCGCTGCCACGGTATTTGTTACTGGAGCAATCGCATTATTGCTCGAGGCAGTACCGAATCTTGCGGCTAATGGCACCTCAGGTTCTGCCGATTCAGTAATCCAAATCAAGCAAGCGATTATGGACACTTCAAAACCATTGGTTGGACAAGATGGCCATGACGATGATTATGGTTATGGAATGTTGCAGATTGAGAATCTGATAAATTCCTTTGAACAAGAGTAATCACTTGCGCAAGAAAGCCACGATAGTACCCTCGAAAACCGGAATAAAGGCAATAAAATAGTCGCCTTGATACGTTTTTATTAGCTCTATCCAATCATTAAACCCATTCACAATTGCCATTTGTGCTTCATCATTTTCATCCACATCCCCAGAAGGAACCAATGGCTCTGTAGCGATTAGAACCCCATTGGAAGACAATAACTGCAGACAACTTTCAATAGATTTGGCTAATACTTCAGGTTTCTCATCAACAATAATTACATCATACTTGGTTTTCAAAGGTGCATCACCAATAGCTAAACCGGAAATAGTTGCTGCATTCCACGCGATGGTCTCTGCAGCTAATGTTTGTAACTCACCAACCTTGATATTGGTCCATGATGCGGCATCATAACGATCTACTAAGCGTTTGATGATAACAGCAAATTTATTGCCCTGTTCAACAATATCATACCGTTTTGGCCGGGAATGGTTTTCGAATAGGTCCAGTAACCATGCACTTCGATGGCCAATACTGGCACCTACCTCCAGCACGCTGTCGGGGTTGATTCGAAACAGGGCATCTCTTACTCTGCGAATAACAGAGATAGACCAGGTTGACAGACCCATATGTTGTAATTGCTCATTGATATTAGCGGCGATTATTGGTTCATCTCTTGGCAAGTCGGCTGGTTTGGCAAAAAAATGACTAAGTAATTCAGAGCGATCTGGAATCTCGATACTCTCATCGCTCATGAGTATCCCAAATTATTCGAATTGATGAAGTCTCGTATCAGTAAATCATCCGATTACTTGAAACCTAATGGGCTGTGGGGGAGGTGATAGCATGGTTGATGATATTCCAGATGACGACTTTGATGAGGTCATTGAAAATGTCACCATGTGTAGTGAATGCAATGAGTATGCCGAACATGATATTCTAAAGGAACGTAAAGTGGGAACTGGTAGAGATTTGTTGTTAAAGTGTAAAACCTGTTCGGCGATAACAAACCTCGAAATCAGACAACCAAAATCAATATCTGTACCGTTTATTCTTACCGATGGTCCCAATTCTACTCGCATTGAACTAGAGATTGACGAAGACGAGGAATTTGTTATCGGAGATGTATTTGAGGAATCCGAAATGTTATGGTCAATAAATCAAATAATTGACCAAGAGGGACGCAAAAAGAAGAAAATTACTGCTCCCGATGCCTCAGTGATTTCAGCACTAAGAACCGATATGGTAAGAGTCAAAGTGACGGCTACACGCGGAGAATTTTCAGATTCCTCCTCAATCTTAGTTGATTACGGAACGACATTTACTGCGGATACCAAAATCGATTATCAGGGTGAAGTTTGGCGCATAAGAGCAATTCACACCGGAGCGGGAAGGACTCTTCGAGGTACTGTAGAAGCTCAAGATATCAAACGAATTTACCTGCATGAACCGCCAAACCCCCAACACTTTGAACCAAAAACTCCTAGAGAGCGCCGTCAAGCATGGAAAGAAGGTAGGCTTGGATACAATCCAAATCCAGAAATCCCTAAGGAAGTTACCAAGAAGCGAGTTACTCCGAGTAACAAACGTAAGAAAAAGCGACCGCGAAAATAATCACGGGCGGTTTGTCCAAGGCATCAAGAACGCTTTTGCAACCTGTGCACCAACGGTTGGGTTTTCTTTCAGTCTGCGAATACTGTATTCATACCATTTCTCTCCATATGGTACATATACTCTAGTTCTGTGACCTTGAGCGGCGAGTTTCCGACGCAACGGACCTCTAACTCCAAGCAACATTTGGAATTCATATCCTGGACCTTTACCTTTTCTTGGCGCACCGGAGTTTTTCCTAGGATCTTCGATTCCAGGACCCATACCATGAGATTTCAACGCTGATAACGTGTGGTCAATAACGGGTTTATCGTGGGACGCAACAGCACAATAAGCGCCTGCGTTCAGCATTTTGTCAATACTAGCATTGGTGGCACTAACAATCTCACTGTATCCAGTGTGGGCAATTTCCTCTGGCTCCAAATAAATTCCCTTGCATATGCGGTAATCTGCAGCAGGACCTAATTTCTGTTCCAAATAATCGATATCCTCAAGCGTTCTAAATAACCTACCTTGGTAAACTGTGCCGACATTTTTCAATCCCTCAGCGTGCAATTTAACCACCACATCTATCGTAGCTTGTGTGACTCTGTGATCTTCCATGTCCAAGCGGACAAACATATCGTGGTGTCCAGCCATTTCGACAAGATTCTTGATGTTTTGATACCCTTTTTCAGCGTCAATTAGCAAACCAAAAGCTGTTGGTTTAATACTCAAATTTGAATCTAAACCGTGTTTGATTATTTCTTCAATCAGTTGCGCATATTCGTTGAAGAAGTATTGTGCCTCAGACATCGATGAAATTTCCTCACCGAGGACATCGACGGTAAAGCAAGCATTTTCCTTGCTTAGCCTTTGCAT
The DNA here is from genome assembly GCA_964412625.1 of uncultured Candidatus Poseidoniales archaeon. Taxonomy (GTDB): domain Archaea; phylum Thermoplasmatota; class Poseidoniia; order Poseidoniales; family Poseidoniaceae; genus MGIIa-L1. The sequence goes on along the minus strand of CAYPPO010000006.1, from coordinate 12,156 downwards.
TACCTTTATTGCGTCATCTATGTTATTGCCAGCCACATAACGTCGAGAAACCCAACCAACAAACCACTTTGGCATGCGGATTGTCATACCGACGACTAGTTTAGAGAACCACCCAGCCATAGCATACCCATCTCTTGCTCGGTTAGGAGATTCATGAGGCTTGTGATTATTTGTCTAACATTTCAGTGATCTGCTTGGTCGTCAACAATGGAACTTTGATGCTTGAGAGGTGATCGCGGATTGCTTGTCGTTGCCATCCTCTAAACGCTTTCTTATCCATTGAACAAACTATTTTCCCATTGGGAAACGCTTGCATAGTTGCACCTAATGCAGAATCTATCGATTGCTTCCATGTTCCACCAGGTTGATCGTTCTCGTCTAATGGCTTCTCAAAAGGCAAGGCGTAAGTTGCTAACATGTGCCCTAGCCAGACTCCATTTAATGATGCCAATTTATTTGCTCTGGGAGCATAATGCCCGCCACCTAAGGTCACCAGAACCAATTCTCCAGCGTTATCTTCGGGATCCCACAATCCTATGTTTTCACCGTCAGAAAAACCCATTCCATCGCTGATGATATTCGCTAACAATTCCGCCGCACCTTCATGATGCCAAGTCCTTTCAGTAGAGCCAATTTCAATAAATAAGGCAGGAACTTCTAACCATGGACCGTGATGAGTAACCTCCAAAGTTAACTCGAATTGCTCGCTTAATTCCGTTTCTTCAACATATTTTTGTAACATTTTCCACCATGAGGAAAGTCTTGTTGATGGTGGTGGGGCATAACCAGACCTACCACCAAATTTAGGCTCTTCTTCCTTCATTAAATGTGTGACACCTATCGGATGCAATGTCAAAGATGGTTTGCCACTAGCTGCCGAATGTCGTGAAGGGAAGATGACTTCAGATACCACCTCCCCAGTTTGATCACTCCAGCGTTTGTCGATGTTGTCCTCAAAGAGAATACCATCATCAAACATCCACATTCTCACATTATTGTATCGGTATGCAGATTTACCTTCAACTAATCCTACATCATCCCATGAAAATTTAGCCATCAAGTGTTTTGCTTGGTTATATGATGCAATATCTCCAGAATTCACCGCAATAAGCGATACCATCTGGCTGACCATGGTACCCTGTCGTTGTAGATATTTTTGATTCCTTTCCATACGAGATTTGACAAACCACAGGCCCTCCCACCAACCATGGCGTGGGGTATTCCTGAACAACTCGACTTCACACCAAAGCAAGTTTTACGCTTTAATGGAGGATACGTCGTCGTTGGTGTTGATGGTGAATTGCAAAAGATATCATCTAATGGAGAGTTAATTGGAAATCCCACAAGGCCATTTCCTACACCGATTAGGGACGCTGTAATAATCGACGATACCTTAATTGCAACTTGGTTAGACCAAGAATTACTGTTAGCGAGAATGGCAGCGATAAACCTGCATAATGATTTTGCTGAGGGGGTAAACAGGGCTGATTTAAGAGTCCGTAGAACCATTGACAAGTCTCTTCATCCGGTAGGGAATGTATGGTCGCATGTTTTGGATGCTGAGCCAATATCGCTGCAATCCAATCACGATTCGTTTTCTTTTGTCCTTTGGCGAAAAGGCGTATACAATTTGAGTGTCAATTCTGTTGAAAATTGGCGCGCTGCCGAACCTGCATGGCCAAAGTTAGCAAAAATCCCTAGAGCAATGGAAACTACTGCAACCGCTTGTGACAGCGAAAGCTATGAGATCTGGTCAAAAGGCGGAGGTTTGATTCGATATGATGTCAAAACTGGGAAGGTAATTGAGCAGAAAATATTGCCGATTGATGGATACCTTAACCAAGTCTACAAACATGGTGAACATCATTTGATTTTGTACAATAACTCACATCTTGCGTTGTATGAAAATGGAGAGGTTGTTCTTAACGCAAAACTTTCCGGACCGATAAGTTATGCAGAGTGGAGTGATATCGAACAGGGTTGGCATGTGGCTGGTTGGCGAGAATTGTTATTTTTGTCGACTACAAAACAGAATAGAATTCAACTTGATGAAATCGCCGTGTTTATTGACGCCACAACAGGATTGTATCTGTGTAATGATGGAAAGTGGGACATCATTGATATCCAAGAAGAGGAATGAGAACTACTCCTCAATCTTCTCTGTATAGCCGCATCTACCACACGACTTTCTCCCTTTGTGAATAGCTAGGAAAATTCCAGGTCCGCAATTTTCTGTAGGGCAAAATTCTCCCTTTCTGACTAACTTACCATCCTCTACAGAATACTTTGAGTGCTTTGCTTTAGGATTCGGTCCATCGCCCATTACTCATCACCTCCGTCATTATCAGGTTCTTCAGCAGCTGGTTCTTCAGCAGCTGGTTCTTCAGCAGCTGGTTCTTCAGCAGCTGGTTCTTCCTTGGCTGCGCGAAGTG
>CAYPPO010000006.1:0-9624 GCA_964412625.1 uncultured Candidatus Poseidoniales archaeon | reverse complement strand
GGTTCTTCAGCAGCTGGTTCTTCAGCAGCTGGTTCTTCCTTGGCTGCGCGAAGTGCTTGATGGCGCTTATGGATGTATTCAGGCTCCACTTTCATTGATTCTTTGTCTTCGTAGATATATGCCAAACCAGTGGTCAATGGCTGACCAAATCTTGTATTACAATTCTTTATCACAATATATTCTGGGTTTGATTTAGGCTCAAGAGTCTTTACTAAATCCATTACTTCTCTGCGAGATGGTGTGGCCTTACCACTGTGTCTCCAACTGAATTTGATTTCGACACGGTTGAGTAATTTGTTTTCCATTCTTTCAACAATTTCCATATATTTCACCTCATCTTGTATTTACCTTAAGGGCGTACTTACCTGGTCTGTCTACATTCAAGCGCTTGGCAATTTCTGAGCGCTCTGGATCCATGATTATCACGTAGCCTTGCCAATCGGTGGTAACTTGAGCACTTGGACAGCGGTTACACTGGGGAATCTCATTTTTCTTTTCTGGGTCTGGAAGAATGATACTACATTCTGCGCATGCAAAAGGATTCTTAGCCATTAATTTCACCTCACTCGTTGTTATCTTCTTCAATCCAAGCATGACAACCGAGACCTGGTTGCTTGCTTGTTAATCCAATTTTTGACCTTCTTGGGTCACTAGTATCGGGGGACAATGAAACGATTCTTGCCCTGATTGAGTCACCAATTTGTAGTCGGCGGCCAGTTTGCTTACCTTCAATCCAGCCCATTCCAACATTAGCATCAACTGTATCATCCATAATTTGTGATTTGTGAAGTAAGGCTTCCATTGGGCCGATTCTTACAAACGCGCCAAATTCATTTACTTCTGAAACTACGCCTTCCACAACTTCGTAGTCATCCATGCAAAATAGCACTGCATCGAATCTGACTCGCTGATAAATCGCTCCATCACCATGTATTATTCTTCCACGCCCTAAGGGTTGGTGGTTCGTTGTGACCAAAACAAATCGATTATCATCATCAAAACGACCCTCGAATGCTGTCATGGACAGCCTATCGATGTGTTGGTCGAGTGATTGTCCTTTGCGCATATATTCTGCAGGAATACGTATGGTATCCTCTTTTGTGACAATTTTGTACATTTTTTCACATCCTCAAGCCGATTCTGAGGAAATGGTGAAGAATAGCATGCTATTCTGTCCTTCACCGGATTTACCTCTGGATAGAATCGACCGTAGTCACTTTGCCCACCGACGGCCCCTATTTAATTGAAACGGAATTTAATAAACGGATGTAAGTGATGGCCTTCAAATAAAATATCCAAATTTGATGCATATAACATACTAATTGCCATAAGTCATAACAACCCCCTATGAGACACACAATGTCATGACACCTGCGAAAGCCTTGAACCATTGGCGGGTAAAGCAGGCTTTGTCGCTGGTATTTTTACTCCTATTAGTTCCAATGACTGGTCTTGTCACTAGCTCAAACAGAGCATCTACATTAGGTGATGAAGTGACCTTGTTTAGCTCCGCAGATTCTTGGGATTCGCTAGAGCAACCGTGGGCTCAATACTCACGGGTACCAACCCACAACGGAACAATGCCACCGCACTCGCCTACTGGTGGCCCTGGCTTGGGTAGCGTAGCGAATGTCACCAATTTCGGCATCATTGACTCGCCAACTATCAATTGGGTCGCTACAGATGATATCGATGGTTCGGACACGTATGGTTCTATCATCGGGGATTTTTCAGCAAGCATCACTACGACACCAGCCGCAGTGGAACGGTGTGGCTTAGGAGAATTGTTTGCTGTTATAATTACTAGTGATGGCGGCAGTAGTGAACTAAGTATCGTGACCGGAGACGAAGCAAAGATCGCCTGGGAGGTAAATTTAGGTCAAACACAAACTATTCGCTCAACGCCCATGCTAACCGACATTAACAATGACGGTAAGCCTGAGATAATTCTCGTTTACGATACCGACTCATCCCTTGAAATTGAAGTATGGTCACCTGAATTATCTTGCTCGGAATCAGGATGGGTGAAATCCGGACATGAAAACGAAAAAATGTGGTCAATGAGCAATTCAGATTACAGTATTGGCATTGATAGCCCTCACTTTCCGACTTCTCAAAGTAATCACAAATCAATAACTCAACCACTGCTTGCAGATCTAGATCTTGATGGTGATGCCGAATTAGTCCTTGCTTTGGTAGAGAAAAGTTCCGAGGACCCCACTGTTGCGGCATTAACCCTTACCACATCATCCCCCAATGATTTTGATTGGGAGGTCGTCTTAGACCGCGGGACCCACCCTTCAGATCCGTCATGGGGAATGCTAGACGATGATTCAACCGCCATTGTGTTAACTACAATTGACTCTAATTCCGGTAACATGTGGATTTGGCGAATTGATGGCGCGTCCGGTTCTCTGGACTGGGAGCGGGTTGCTGTTAGTGGCACCGATTCAGATTCCGATGCTCCACGTTTACGTTTACCCGGACCAGTTGTTGTTCAGTTGGATAATGATGCAGCCCCTGAAATGATTTTGACAATACCAACAGATGCTAACGGTAGGTCTTCGGGTAATGGCGCTAGGTTTGTTGCGATGGAGATGACATCTACTGACGAGATTTTTGAATTCCGAACTCCCAATGGCTACTCTGACTCTCAACCTCTACCAATCGATACAAACGATGATGGAGTTCACGATCGATTATGTTGGGTTACATGGTATTCTGAATCCAGTGTGTCCTTTAATCGAAAAGGCATGGCAGGTTGCCACGATATCTCTGAGGATCCTCCGATAAAAGAATGGTCCAAGGATATGCAAAGAGGCAGTGGTAATGACAATGATGAGATCGCTGTTGCACCACCAATATGGATGGATATTAATGGAGACTCATATGCGGAATTGATCGTGCCTTTTGGCAAGCGTTTGTGGGCTTTTGATGGCGAGGATGGTACTTCTTCTGAGGTAAGCGATGGTTGGTCTTCACCAGTTGGCATGCCAAATAGAGTTTGGTCGGCACCCGCTGTCGCAGATATGGATGATGATGGAACCTTAGACATCTTGATTGGTGATACATTAATCTCCCAAAATGTGGCCGATTTCGCTCCACTGAGTGACAACCGAGGAATAAATTTCAACCCTAGTCAACCCGATCCGGGAGATACTGTAACGGTAACTGGGCAATTTAGCAACATCGGCACTTTGGATAACGAGGATGACTTAGATGTGGTAATCAAACAAAACGGCAATGAAATCACACGTCAACGGTTCACTGATGTCGAACCCGTTGCTCCCTCTGGTAATGGTGGACCTTATACCTTCAGTGTTGATATTACGGCTGAATTGGGGATACACACTTTTGAGATACTGCTTGACATAAATAGCAACCTAACTGAAGCAAGAGAAGATAATAATCATGCACAAGTAGATTTGGTTGTTGTAGAACCATACGCTGCTCAAATCGATATCCCGAATCAAATTCCGAGAATCAGCCCGGGTTTTAGCGAATCGATTACTGTCTCAATGCTGGCAACGGGGTCGAGAACTGAAAGCTGGACATTGAGTTGGGATGACTCAAATCTACCTAGTGAATGGTCAATTACTGCAGATAGTGGTCAAAACCAAAATCCAACACTTATACCCGGAATTGCCCAGCAATTTGATTTCATTGCATCCATTCCTGAATCCGCACTTGGTGATGACAATTCCTTTGTTACTTTGACCCTAACGTTGGATAGTGACCCGTCAATTTACTTTGATTCAATTTTACCAATTGAAGTATTGCGTACCCGTGGCCTGTCGATTGTTGGTGCAAGTGGTTTGGCCAATACAGAGGGCTATGGCAGACTAGGCGACACCGCAACTGCATGGATGATGGTTGAAAATCTCGGCAATGCCTATGAAAGTACAACCTCAATCGATTGGACAGCCCCATCTTGGGGTGGTACACCAACTTTACATGACGACACTGGTACTGAAGTATTCTCCTTGAATCTAGCACCGGGGGAGATGAAAGAATTATTTGTAAATTTGAATACTCCAAACAATGTGCAGTTAGGCTCAGTTACGACTACCACGATGACAATGTGTATTGGTAGTGGGCAAGAAACTCTGTGTGAAGATTTGTCGGTGAACTTTACCGCAACATCAGTAACAGTTGAGAGAATTCATCAAAGAACGTTACCAAATCAAACATTACAATGGTCCGTAGAAGGTGTTATTCCGGATGATGGAGCGATGTCGTGGAATATTGCTGCAGCCAATATGCTACATACTAACTGGATATGGAGTGTCGACGGTGACCTTTCGTTTGATGGAAGCAACATTGAGGCATTCGGCAACACAGACGATCCCTTCAATGGTAATATTTACCTTGAACTACCCGTAAATGCCGTACCACAGCGACACTATTTCACTACTACTTCTCAATCTGATGACTATCATAACCTATACTTTACTCTACATGTATTACAGGTATTTAGAAGCGAGGCAACCATTGTGCAACCGATTCCCAACCCATCTGGAGAGCCGGTATCCATGTTTGTTGAAATCACCAACCAAGTTCTACTCAGGTTGGAAAATCCTGGTAATGGTCAAGACGACTTCTTGCTGTCTACCGAAGTTATTGCTGGTCCAGAGATGAGCAGCCCCCCCGTTGTTAGCATCGTTGAATATAATCCTCAAAGAACCTTAGGCCCATTAGCCAGTACCATTGCCACTGTTGATGTGACCTTATCAGAGAATACTCCCGCACAGGAACCTTTCATGTTGCGGTTTAAATGGCAATCATTAGGCGGAGAAAATATCGAATCTGTAGTAGATTTGCTGGTTGAAGCTGAACCTGACCATAATTGGGAACTTGTGTTTGATGATGGTTTTGCGTATGACATCTCACCATCGCAAACCCTAGACCTGAATTTTACCATTAAAAACACCGGAAATGCTGTCGACAACATCATAGTCAAACCCGTGTTTGAAGTTAATTACTTTGAAGATGATGTTAGTTCGTGGTCTGCTCAGAATAACTCGTTTGATGATATTGGAGTGAATCAATCGGTACCGATGGGCATCCAAGTAATCGCCCCAAGTGACGCTTGGAGTGGAACCATAGCTACATTAAGACTTGACTTATATTCAGATGACCTCTATGTCAGTAACATTTCAGTGACCATCACTGTCACTCAAATTTCAGGATGGCGGCTAAATCTTTCAGATACTAATTTGATTATTGGCCCTGACGGTCAGAACTTAACCCTGAACGTTGAACATTTGGGTAATTTAGCCAGACAACCATGGTATAGCAAGGCTGGAGAAGGGTGGAATATCACAGTTCCACAAAACGGGTCAACTGTTGAACCGTATGGCACCTCAACTGTGACTATTTTTGTCACCCCGCCAAGTAATGCTGTTGCTGGAGAGGTTGGAACATTGCGCTTGCGAGTGTCTGATGGCGATGGTTCTGGGCAAACGATACAAGAGGTACCTGTCAGGATAGGATCATCGCCAAGCATCGAACTGTACACAAAAGGTGATTGGTTGGTAAACAATACTCAACAAAGTATGCCTACTGCATGGGTGGAGAATACAGGTAACGACTTAGCAATTTTGGGCATAAACATCGGTGGCCTACCAAATGATTGGATTACTAATTATCCCGAGACAATGGTTGTATCTCCGGGTCAGGTTGTTGGCCTACCAATTGGAATATTGCCTGACCCATCATGGGACGGCGCGTCAATATCAGTAACCATTGAAGTTACGCATCCATCTCTAGGCCTGCAAAGTGTCTCAATGAATATCAAGCAATCAGACTTTGCGTTCACCTCATCACCGGTGGTTGCTGGTGTAGTGGGAGAATTCGTGACGGTAACCACAACCAATAGTAATGTGGTAGGCACAAACGACATTCTTGTCAGTGATTCAGAGTTAATAGTCACAATACCAACCGCAAAACAAAATATTACACTCACCTCAATCGATGAAAACAGCGAATACTACATTCATTCTGCAGGATATACTCTGCCTGAATTTGTCGCTAGTTGCAACTTTGTACCAACGTCAATGAGCAACTTAGGTAGAAGCAGCATATCCGATAAGATTGCATCCTGTACACTAGTTTCGGCTAACGATGAGAGATTTTCAGGCAACATTGTTATTTTTACTAGCGCAGGAGAAAATATCCCTCTTGAACGAAATCTGTTTTCCTTTGCGAAAGGCGAGACGGGCACATTTGATGTCAATGCTACTAATTGGAAACCTGATGCTGGAAAGATAACTCTGACCTTATTAGTTGTAGATTCTTATGGCAGAGAAATTACTGTAAAGACTACTGAAGTTGTATCCCGAGCTAGCGGTTGGAATGTTGGCATTAGTGAGATGACTGCCGATGAGGACCTAGAAATTGCAATCTCAAGATCATCTTATCAAAGATTGATTGGAGTTACATGTACACTTTACTTAGAATCTCCAGAAAATTCTTGGAGCCAATCATTGATAGTCGATATTGGAGGACTTGATAATGCTCCAACGATAGTGGTTGATAACCCTGGTGTGTTGGATAATGATGATTTGATAACGGCAGAATTTAGATGTGCCTCACCATACGATATAGATGATAATCCTGAAGACGATACTGCTCAGGCATACTACAAATCCGCTAAGTCTGAAATTATTGAAAATTCACAACTTATTTACGGTACTATCACAGTAATAATTGTTCTAGGAATTGCATACTTGGCTGGCCTACTTACCACAAACCGCCAACGTAAACCACGACCGGAAAAAGTCAGAGCAAATTCCTCGCCGCCTAATACCATCGAAGAAACAGAGGAGGTTGAGGATCCTGCTGAAGAAGATATAGATGATTTTAGTATTGAGATAGAAGAAGATTATGGCACTGATGAAATCATCGAAATTATTGAACATGATGAACCAGAGTCAGTAGAAACTGATGAGCCTGATGACTCTTCAGCTTCAGGCAGACTAGCATCCCTTAGAGATGAAATTATGACCGATGAAAAACCAGTCGATACAAGACCAATATCGGACAGGATGGCAGATTTCTTCAAAGACTAATTGCAAGGTATTAATTCAGTTGGCTTATTGCGTTGAACATGGACCTCAATCAAGCAAGTGGTACGACAACTGCGTTCTATACCCTACACTCCTGTGACGGTGAGATAGCGCTGCAAATATCAGAGATTCTACTTCTTGATGATAATGGAAAAAGTGAGGCTTGGGAAAAATTGATTCAAGAAAACCCTAGCTTAAACAAGCGATTGATTGAACAGGGCATATCTGAACCATTGAATTTCTCGACGATTTTATGGGATGATGCGATGTTATTATTTCTCTGCTCGATAAATGTCGATGAAGATGGTAAACCAATGGGCATAGGCGAGAGTCTGAAACGAGAGAAGTTTGGTCGATTCCCATATGATGATGGATCACTGACTAATTATCTAATAGAATTTTTACGTCCAAATGTCAAGGTAAATAACTCCAATGATGTTTTTGGCAGAATTATTGAATTGTTGAAAAAATTATCCAGCTTCAATCAGCCTGAAGATTACAGCACACCGAGATTCAATGGTGGCATGGGCGGAATGAATATTCTTGGATTTTTAACATTAGAAGAAGTAGTAGAAATTAGACGCTTACTTTCAGGTAGGAATTGGTCAGTAGCATCAGATGAACCGTTAGATGGCGGAGTAAGGGATGCCATAAAGCACATGCTCGCTATGCTAAGGGCTGCTGAAAGAATCGATTCTGGAATAATACACAGGGCGCACCTGTGATCAAAACTTTTCTGAAGTGAGCCTTTCGTACATTGATGCATATAGATCAGCGGTTTGGTCAATCACGCTTTGCGGTAATTCAGGAATCGGTGGATCTGTAGTCCCCTCGTCTCTGGCCTTTTTCAATTCCGCCTGATGGCCGGTTTCTATGTAATGAGTTCTCACAAACTCTTTCGATAACTCGATACACTCGCCGTTAGCATAAGCTTCGGCATCCCACCAGCGATCTTCGTCCAATGTACCAAAGGTGTCAACTAGCACAACTTTTCTATTCGGCCCAAGAGCAAATTCCTTTTTGCCATCCACGTGGATAAGACCGTTTTTTGCTGCCTCTCGTTCAATCAATGCATCAACTTTCAACACGACATCAAAAATAGCATTCAATTCTTCTTCTGTGATGTTTGAAATCTCAAGTGCTTCTTCAGTGGTAATATTGCGATCAAACTTCTCAAACTTGGTTGTTACTTCCAAGAATGGTTTACTCAACTTAGTGCCATATTCACAGTCGTCTGCGACACCAAGTTGTTCAGCGGTCAATTCCCCGCGCTGGAATCTTCGCCATGCTGAACCTGAAAGATAATGCCGACAAATGATTTCTAGAGGAACAAATACCCACTCCATATCTCTAGGTATCGCTCCTGGCTCTTTGATAACCTCTACTTTTCTTACAAGACATCTATCAGCGGCATTAACCTCGACTAGGTGGGTGCCACATATTCCCTCTTCCTCAATTAACTTGAACCAGTGCGCAGTAGTTCGGTTTAACGATTCACCTTTCCGGGGAATTAGTGAGGGAATTATTTGGTCAAACACAGATATTTGGTTAGTAAATCTGAATTCTAGGATATCTGGGTCATCGGTTGACCAAACTTGCTTAACTTTGCCTTGATATAGCATCTCGCCCATAGTTACGGTTGACCCAATTAAGCCTTTGAACATTTCACAAACAAATCATATCAACCCTAAGGCGTCTTCAATTCTATTCATTTCAGGACCAGTAGTCTCAGAACCTGCAAGTGCTCCATTATTGGATGCACAGATACCTGCACCAACATATGGTGAACCAAAGCAGGCAGTTCCAACCATTGGAGGAACTTGCATAACTTGTTCGATGAGCATGACTTCATCAGGCGTAACGTCTGGATGGAGGAGAATTCCTTGGTCATTTGTGACACCTAATGAACCTACAACATCTTGCCCTGCGATGGTAGTTGCAACAACATCCACTTTCATCACTTCAGAAATTATCTCCAATCCCTCTTCTGGAATACTGGGGCTTGCAACTACGCCCGTTTCATTTGCCAACAAGAGATTACCAGCAGTATTCACTCCTCCTTCCATCACGATAACATCGCCATATGACGTTAGTGCGTCGATATCTGATTCAGTAGCGATATCTGCTACTGCCATACCGTTCGAATTACCCGCTAGTAGGGCACCAATTAAATTTGAACCACCTATCGATAGCTCGACTGATTCAAGATTCAATACCGAGTCGATCTTTTCTTTCACCGGTTTTGTCAATTCCGGCGGATGGAATACATACTGACCGACACATGCGACATGAATGCCGATTTGGTCACTACCAAAAATATCAGCTGTATCAATTGTCATCTCAATCATTCTCGCTAGGTTGTGGAGTTCTAAAAGGAAGCCGTTTAATTTGAATAAAAAAAAGGCCGGCACCTTGGTAGGCGCCGGCCAATGTTAGAGGAATTCGAGTGAAAGAAGAGGGACACAGTGACTTCCTTTCCCGTGGACTCTCGTACCACAGTAATGGGATAGACGCAGGTGGGCTTGACTTCTGGGTTCGGAATGAGACCAGGTAAACA
>CAYPPO010000005.1:0-62690 GCA_964412625.1 uncultured Candidatus Poseidoniales archaeon | reverse complement strand
TCCCGGCATAGTTAAATGTGGCGCCATTAGCACGGTTTCTGTTTGAATTCATCTCTAAAGCAGTCGGGTCAAATCTTGATGAATGACAGATACAAAATAACTTGGTTCCACCATCATCAGTTCCGCCTGGCGTCCATGAGTCGTCTGTGAAAGAATTAGAAACTAACTGCCAACCTGGTATGCAGCATAAGTGTGTACAGCGTCCATAAATTATCACTAGGTTGTCACTCGGGAATATCCTAGGATCTAAGTCAGACATGTCCTCAAAGTGTCCAATCCGCTTTCCTGTTTCGTCATACCCTTCCATCATTTGGAATCTTGCCTTACCACTTGAATCCGGTAAATCTTTGTTCTTCGTGTGGTCTACATAAACAACAATTACTGGCACTCCTGCCCAGATTCCAGCCGCACCGGCTGTTCCAGTGGATGACTTTGCTGCTTCATCAACGAAGTCTTGTCTAGTCATTGCCAGTTCATGTTTTGCACCATACCATGCTTCATCTTCTCTACCTTTGGCCCAAAATATAACGCCATTGTTGCTCCCTCCCGAATCTGCTCCGGGTGGCAATAGAATCGCTGAAAAACCTAGAACACCAAGGGACGCAGCGAGAACTCCTGTGGCGGTATTGAAACCATATTTGAGGAATTGCCGACGGTTGATTACTTTACTACCACCAAGAACTGAATCACTATCGCTTAGTGACGGAGCTGGTTTTAGATCGTATTCCCTCGCCAACTAAATCACACCTTGTATTCTTTCCAGTCCTTCTCATGTTCTGGAATAAATTTGTTAATCGCATGCTTGACAATAATTGTATCTGGAAGGATGAATCTGAGATAAACTAACCCCATCAGTATCAGTGTTGTAATTCCTATTGCGAGGTGGAATGCTAATTGGCGCTGGTCCCAATCATTGGCCAGCCCGTAGATTAATGAAAACATCCAATAGCATGCCCAGAAAATACCCCAAATGAAGAAAAACATAGTGAGGTAAGATGCTCCAGACGGTGCTAGTTTTGCGCTAACTACGGAGCCCATATCTGCCTCGGTAAAAACTCCTTTGTCAATAGCCATTTCCATCTGCTCTTCGGTCAATGAAGCATCTTCGAGAGATTTTCTAGCATCATCGATGCTGATATCTCCACGTGCTACGCCGCGCAACAACTTGGTAATTGCGTCATCCATCACTGATCACCTCTTCTTCTTATCTTGTAACGCAAGCGCAACTGGTTGCTTCTTCCCTTGTATGAAGACGAAAAACTGTATCTTAGCATAAGTCCAGAGAACAGTACTACTGCAATTACTGCGCCAAATCCTAGCAATCCGAGAACGTGCGCTCTAAATTCTGCTCCCATGTGCTTGAGGTCAACCCCCGTCTCTTGAGGCTCAGGCGGACTGACGTTACCATCTCCAGCAAACAGGGTTCTAGTGCCCATAGCAGTGGTTTTTTCGTCGCCTTCTTGTAGCGCGAAAATGAGTTGATTCCACTTATCCTCAGGTCCTGGTCCTTGGTCTCCGTTGACCGCATTGCCAGTTATCCAAAAGTCAACTACGCCTGTATCGGCCACGGGAGCTTCCCAAGATAGCATCCATAATCTGTCACTTCCTCCCGCAGCTGCTTCTGTTTGAGTCAACGTTGTTGGATCATCTTCCCAGTTTTGCAGGTTCTCACCGGACAGTATGCCATCAGAAACTCGCATGGAGAATCCTGCAGTCCATGGGCTTGCTGCGGCAGGACCGCCAATTATTTGCAGTTTTAACTCATAGATTTGACCGGCTTCCCAAGCATAGGGGACATCATCGAGAATTATCTGGACGGTATTGTCTGCGACTGCATTGTGGCACAAGCAGCCTTCTTTTGCGACATCATCAATGGTTTCACCAGCGTTAATTTGTTCGCCACCAATGCCGCCATGGTAGGATGAAGCAATGCCTGGAAGTGTCAGCAAAATCAACAACATGGTGCCTAGCGCAAGGCGATTGGAGATAGGCTTGCGCAGCATTGACACACCCAGTTAAATATGCCACCGGTGTGAACCCTTTAAACATTACCAAATTTAGTGGTCGGATTAATCCGCAGTGCCTCGTTTTTGCCCGACCTTATATAGGTCGAAAACCGGCTTAAAATACTTATTAAAGGGAATAGTTCAAAAACAGGCAGTTTTTGTGCATTTTGATAGCGATGCCGACCCCGTTCGATAATACCTATGAATTGTCTGAAAAACAGCTGTTAGATTTGGAAAAAGCCGAGGAAATGATGCTAAAAAACGATCTTGGTAACGCTGAAGAATTACTCTTGGATATGTTGAACCAAGATGATAAATGCATTCCAGTGTTATCCAACCTAGGCCATCTATACGGTCGTTATCTATCAGAATTCAGTACTGCAGTCAAGTACTACGATCGAGTATTGGCACTCGAACCGGATAATGCTTGGGCTCGTGATTCTAGAAGACGATATCTAAGGTACATCGAAAAGTGAGCGAAAGTTCATTGAGCATCAATACTACCACACATTGATGGAATCATCTCAGATTTTGATTGCCGGGGTGGGCGGCTTAGGCTGTTCATGGGCCAAAGGGGCTTGGTCTCGATGTGATTCTGAAGCAGACATCCTGCTGATTGATGCTGATGATGAAAGTTTTTCTTCAATTCAGCAAGGCCATGTATTGCGACTGGGTTCAGTCGTCGATAAACTCGGTTGTGCTGCTTTACCCCCGCTTGCTGAGCAAAGGATGCGAAGCGTGTCAGCCGTGGTGAGAAAATTGATGGAACCTGTCGAGTTAGTGATTTTGTTGACTGGCCTTGGAGGTGGTACTGGCACTGGTGCTGCGCAAGAGTTTGCTCGTCAAGCAAGGTTGTCCGGAGCAATGGTTATTGCCGTTGCTGCAATGCCGTTTGACATACAATCAACTCGACAAGTAATCGCAGAAGAAGGGTTTGCTCGATTGGATAGCTTTGCGCACGTCACTGCGCGCTTGTCATTGGAACGATTAGCAAGACAAGCAAGGGAAAAAGGTCGGTCGTGGCAAATGGGCGCTGAATGGGTAGAAGATTTAGTAGACGGCCTTGTTAGAACCCTTCTTAGAATGGGCTTGATAAATCTTGATTTGATGGATTTAAGGGCGATAGTGGAACAGGCCGGTAAATCCACTTTGCTAGTTGGAATGGGAGATCCTAATGAGCCTGAAAAAATTCTTGATTCAGCGCTTATGGCCCCTCTAGCGGCGCTTGATGTTGGGGGCGCGACCGGTTGCCTGATTCAAATAGAGGGTGGTCTAGGCATGACTTTGAGTCAAGTTGATACAGTAGCAAGGTTATTCACTAACGCGCTTGATTCCGATGCCCAAGTAATCCTAGGTGCGAGAGTAAGTGAAGACTTACATGGCGTAATGCGGGTTGTAACGCTCCTGTCTGGTATCCCTGAAAATTAATCCAAATCAATTGTTTCATCCCATTCGATATCATCGATTTGAACCTGTTTTTTCTCGCTATCCCAATCAACGTCATTGTCTTCCTGCCAAACCTCAGCAGATTCTTGCTTTGTTGTTGTGCTAGATTTTAATTTAGTTTGTACTAATTCAATCTGTTTTTCTTCTGTAATTTTCGATGCTTCTGTATCTCCCACGATTCGCTTCACATCAACACTTGTGTTATCCTTTTGGATTACTTTTCCAAGTACAAGTTTGTGAACATAAAATATCGTAATTACGACGACTGCGTGACCGATTGACATCACAACCTTGATGTCGTCAAAAAATGTAGTCAGCATCGCTACACTTCCCGCGTATGCGTATCCGAATGCGAGCCCCCAAGTCAGCGCATTTTCTTCCGTTATGAGCTTGAATTTGCTTTTGTATCCTTTTGCGGTCATCGACCAAATTGCCACAAATACAGTGAAGATCATCAATGCAATTTCCTCGATGAATACTTGGAGAATCGATGGCTGCATGAAGTTCTGACGCCATATAGTAAGCAGGTGCCAAGTTATGAACAAGTGGCACAAAACAGTCCATCTATGACTAAATTTTTGTAACCTTGGTTTCATGGATGAGAGTTTTTTGTACTTCCAGGAGTAACTGAGGCTGACAAATGTTACGCCAAGGGCACTGAGGGTGAACGGAATACTTTCTAACAATGATTCAGATAATAAATTGTTGAAATCTTCCAGTTGATAGAAGAGGCACGCTAGCAATAAACTAACAGAGCCAACAATTACGCTTAATATCACAATGGATGTACTAATCTTGCTCATTTTTTTACCAGTATGAAACTTCTTGGCACTCGTTGTTGATGCCCACTGTGCGAACGAGGTTCCTTGCACTATTGACCAAGCAACGAATAACATTCCAAGAGCCAACGGAATCGATTTGTTAGCGTTAGCGATAATACCGTTTTCACCAGTAGTTAAAACAATCAAGATAAGTATAAAAATTGCAGAAATCAACGGCAACAAGCAAATTCGAAATCGCAAGATTACTCGCATGATCATTGCTAAATCATCATGTGAGTTCTGTTCGTTTGGAGTTACCCAGTTTTTTACAGTCTTATTTCTAATCAACAGTGCAGTTATTGCGTAAGATACAGAGAGGCTAGTGAACGCCATTGCGGCGAAAACAGTCATGGAATCTATTCTGGCAATTACGTAAAAAATCACTGAAAGTAAGATGATAAGGATGATGTGTGGCATTGTAGCAGTTGCTAGTAATGTTTTGATTAGACTAAACATCGAGACGCTTTGTTGTTCGTATATTGATAGCAAATCATCTCCTGATTCAGCGCTATGTTTGTCTGATTCCGAACTCTCTAGCATATTGCGACATAGTAACCGAGATGGGGTTTAGATTTCATATTATCCAAAGAAATTAAGAGAAATCCCCGGTAACGAAGGCTATGGCCAAACGTCTCTCGAAGGCACTACGCGGGAAGCGACGTTGGATTGGGGTGCAAATCTCTGCCGAAGTATCATCTAGGAGTGAAACAAAAAAGATTCTTGAAACCATTTCCACTGATTTGCAATTGTCAGCAACTCCTAAATTAATTGATTTCAATCAACATGCACTTGCCGATGGTTGTGGTACTGCTGTAATCCAGATTCCTTTGACAGACTACCAAGAATTCAGAGAATCTATATCTAATGTTGAATCATTAGACAAAATTGGCATTATGAGTCTAACAACAAGCGGCAAAATTAGACTTGTCAGGCAAAGACTCTCTAATCTTCGATAAGGAAGAATTCATGTGTCTGTGTTGTTGAGTCCTGACCATGGGGGCTGGTGGCAGTGCGGATGCGATGAAGTTTAGCGATGTCCTCATTCTTGTGGGCATCGGCATGCTATGCGCCGGTTTCATTATGCATGGATGGGTTGAAAATGCGCAGATTGACGCAGACGGTCAGTCCAAGTACGAAAAATCAGTTTATCTCCTCAAGGGCGACAAACTGATACTAGACTACCAAGCGCTTACGGATTCCCGAGTTAATGTAGAGATATTCTTAGATTCAGAATCAATTGAAGATGAGCAATTCACCATGACTTCGGGGGAAACAAAATCTATGCCTACTTTGGAGTCCAAAGAATATGGTGAATATTTAATCGAAATAAGTGTAGATTACGGATCGATAGAAATTGATGCTGATATTAGCCGTACGTTGATGCTAGATTTCATCATATATCCCATCGGCGCTGCCATCCTTATTTATGGTCTACAGAAGCGTAAAGGTGAGACGGCAAATCAACCTGTAGATGCTGAATTAGAATTATAGGAATAACCAAGTCAAATCCTCGCTTTCATAGCAGGTGATAACTTGCTTATCATGGGTGATAAGATTGACACTAACATCGTCATTGATGCTATCTAAAGAAACTGAACTATTTCTATAGAATAATGACTTGGCTTGCATAAATCCATGTGTAACTGCGTCGAATACATATTGCTTAATGTTATCGAAATTAAGCTTAGGAATGCCATTGACATTCTCAAACATCCCTGCAAGGCGGCAGTGGATTTGGTTGAATAAGAACTCTTTTGTTATGTTTTTTGAATACCATTCTGCAAATCCAATCGGAAATTTTGTGTCCGATTCAATACCTCCGTTGGAAATGTTAATTCCGATTCCGATAACGATTTGGTTATCATTACCTTTAGAAATAGATTCAACCAGAATCCCACAAACTTTGCCCCAGTAGTTTTTTTTCACTAAAATCAAATCATTGGGCCATTTAAGTAATACTTTGCAATCTGAAAAAGGGGAATCTGCCGATTCAAATGACTCCTTTACGATATAGCCGCATAATATCTGTAAAATCTCGGGAGTTATTTCACGTTGGTTAGCAATTTTCCAAGAACAGGCCATTAATTCAGCGGAATTTGTCCATTCTCTGTTGTATCTGCCACGTCCTGCTGTTTGATAATCAGCCGATATGGAAGTACCAACAGGCCAATCCTCCGTTAACAGTTCACTATTTGTTGAGCCAACGACTTCCTTGTGTGTGTGAGTTGCTTTAGCAAATGGGTGCCAGAATGCCAAAATTCTCAAGCATTCTCCATCCTCAAAATTCAACCGATTGGTTATTCTGGATGCGAAGCCATTTGTCGCACACCAAGAATTGATCTGCTCTTCAGAGTATGTCTCTCCGATTGTGAATAGGCCAACACCAGACGGTTTAAGCATATTTGCGGACTTTATCTTTTCCAATGTTATGGCTACAAGGCTCTGTTCACTGGTATCTATTAATGCAGCGTCTTCCAATGGGCCGAGGTGCTGAAAGTTGTGAGTAGCTGGTTTAATGTAAGGGATATTCCAGAATATTAGATCATAATTTATGCTACCAGACCATTGTTCAAGACGACCATCGTCTTTCGGTCCAGGCCCCCCCTCACTCAATTTTATCTCGCTACCAGAATTACAACGAAAAAACTCTCGAGCAGCGGCTATTGCATACGGGTTTATGTCACAGGCTGAAACTTTCCATCCTTGGCGATGACAAAATAGCGATAAAACGCCACTTCCAACCCCAATTTCGAGACATTTTCTTCCTTTACCTGGCCCGAGACGTAGGAGGTTTTTAGCCATAAAATCGGTATCTTCTCGTGGCGGGTAAACCGTGTGTGGTAACTCGAGATGAAAGATTTCTCCGGTGGGTGATTGCCAATGGTGAATCTGTGCTGATGTGTCGAGTAATTCCATCTCTCTAGCAACCGAATCATCAGAAAAAACAGGTCCGCTCACACCATTATTGTTTTCGACGAAGCATTTATTCATTACCATCACCAGCGGCCAATACCCTCAGGACGCTCAAAATGGCCGATTTTGGTTGGGCTTCGCAATAGCGAGGCTGGGCTGACCATGCCGGAAAATATAATAACGCAAGGCAAGTCGGCTGTAAAGCCCAAGTTGCTACGTTGGGCCTGTAGCTCAGTCAGGTAGAGCATCCGGCTTTTAACCGGACGGTCGCGGGTTCGAACCCCGTCGGGCCCGCCTGATTCGCTGCCGGTCTAGCATGTTGCGGGTGTTTGAGGGGTCTGGCATGGTAGTAAAAAGCGCAACAAAAAAACGGCTAATGGAACTAGGTGTTTCTGAAGAATTCGCTCACAAATTGGCGACCGACAGGAACATGACAGATATCAAAACCCTTTCTCATGATGAAATAGCATCGATTTTGGGTACTTCCAAGGATTCTGAAGCGTTCACTAACGTCATGTCAGTAATCGCCGAGCAAGGCTCGAGAAGAAGAGCCCAAAAGAAAAGTAAGAAAATAACCATCAGATCAAGGGCTATCGATGACTTTGATCGACCAGAAATCACGCTCAGATTTAACGCATTAAATCATGAGTTAGTGCCTCATCAAGAATTGGTTGGTGAAGCAAACATTAGTGAAGAAGAACAATACGAAATCGAGAAAGCTGAACTAGCACCTTGGCAGATGGTCGAAATCGACGATGAAACAGGACTACCAAGAATTGCCAAAGAATTGCTGCCAAAAATACTGATCACAGACCCTGTCGTTCAAGTATTGAAAGAGCAAGCAGAATCTATTGACAATGCTAAATTAGCAGCAGACCCTGAACACAAACCTCTGGCGGCAGGTTGGATTGCTGACAGAGTTGTCAAGGTAATTAGGCGCTCACCTTCAGCGGGAAAGACGATTGCTTACAGGCTGATCGTAGAAGGTAACTGAGAGGGATAATCATGCAAGAAATAATTCAATCATTTTTCAAGGAAAGAAGTCTAGTAAATCATCAGATTGCGTCTTACGATGACTGTATCCCTGCCGGTGACAACATGTTGTCTCGAATGGAAAAAATAATTCGCAACATCCGTGTTGGTATTGATGGCGAAGTTGAAGATAACGAAGGCGGCTTCATCAAACTCGACGTCGTAGACCAAGATATTGTTATCAGACTAAAAAATATTCAACTAGGAGAACCCACAATAAGAGAGGCAAACGGCTCTGAGCACCCATCGACCCCAATGGAATGTAGATTAAGGAAATTGACCTACATGTCACCCGTAACCATTGATTTTCAAATCGTTAGAAACGGCATCCCATCTCCCAAAGAAGAAGGGGTTCAGGTCGGTAACATGCCAATCATGGTACGATCAAAAAGATGCAATCTACACCCTGCTCACATTGCAGGAGATAGGCAACTATATCCAACAACATCCAATGAGGATTCAGACCTGTGGAAAGATCTGTTGAAGACTAAAGGCGAAGACCCGTTAGATCCTGGTGGCTATTTTATCATAAATGGTACGGAAAGAGTACTGATTTCCACTGAAGACCTTGCTCCAAACAGAGTAACGGTTGAGATCAATAATCGGTATGCTAAAAGGACTGAAGTTGCCAAAATTTTCTCACAAAAAGACGGTATGAGAAAACCACTCACCGTAGAAAAGAGAAGAGACGGTATGCTGATGGTTAAAATTAGCACAGCGGGCACCACGCCAATTCCAGTTGTACTGTTGATGCGTGCTCTAGGCATTGATAATGACCAAGAAATATTTACTGCCATTGCCGGTCCAACTGATACCTTCAAGTATATTGTAGCAAACATCAACGAAGTCAACGACAACGAAGAATACGCTGTTCAGAACATGCTTGAGGCGCATGAGTGGTTGCAGAAGAAATTTGCCGCAGGTCAGCAAAAAGATTACCGAGAGGCAAGAGTCGATCAACTGCTGGACAGAGAGTTACTGCCTCACCTCGGTGACCAAGGAACCGACCGAAAGAAGAAAGCAGTATTCCTAGGACGCATCGTCAGGCAGGTATTGGAGATGGCTATGCACTCCAAAGAGCCTAACGATAAGGATCATTATGCCAACAAGAGAGTGAGGCTAGCAGGAGATTTGATCGAGGACTTGTTCAGAGTTTCATCCAACCAACTTGCCCGAGATTTGAAGTATCAATTGGAAAGACACCACAACAGAAAGCGCGAACTAAGAATTACATCGTGTTTGAGGCCTGATGTTCTCACTTCGAAAATCATGCACGCACTGGCGACCGGTAATTGGGTCGGCGGGAGATCGGGAGTTAGTCAATTACTCGACCGAACCACCTATCTCGCTGCCTTGTCACACATGCGCAGAGTTACTTCGCCACTAGTAAGAAGCCAGCCCCATTTTGAGGCCCGTGACTTACACCCAACCCACTGGGGCCGACTTTGTCCCAACGAAACTCCAGAAGGACAAAACTGCGGTCTGGTAAAGAATGCTGCTCAAATGATTGATGTCTCCGAATACATTAGCGAGCAAGATGTTCGCAATCAGTTAGACGAATTAGATGTTTATCAACCGGATGACTGGAGTGACGGTGACAGAGTGCACGTCAACGGTGACATTTACGGTATTCACAAGCGTGGTACAAATCTGGTACGTCACTTTAAATCAGCTCGTCGTCGTGGAACAATTCCTCCCGAAGTTTCAATTCGTTATGATAGCGAGAATCGAGATATATTCATCAACACCGATAAAGGTAGAATCCTTCGTCCACTCTTGATACTTTATGATGGTGCTCCAAGATTGACCTCACAACATTTGGATGCCCTTACTCAGGGTGAGATGACATTCAAGAATTTGGTTAATGAAGGAATCATCGAATGGGTCGATGCTGAAGAAGAGGAAGACCTTTACATTGCACCAAAACCATTCGTACTTCCGGCTACCGTACCGAAAGGCAAATTCGCTGGGCGTCCAATAACCAACGAAAGTGTCGAATGGACTAACCTTGGGGAACCAGGTGCTACCGAAGCAAAACTGAAGGCAAGAATTAGAATGCCAAACAATGACTGGGAAGTTGCAAGTTTCTCTGTACCGTTAGAATACACTCCTGAACATAGCCACTGTGAGATTGACCCACAACTAGTTCTAGGTGTCTGTGCATCACTAATTCCATATCCAGAACACAACTCAACACCACGTGTTACCGGTGGTACGGCGATGGTTAAGCAATCTTTGGGACTACCATCCTCTAACTACAGGCTAAGACCCGATACTAGAGCGCACATACTGCACTACCCTCAACGATCCATAACCCGCACAAGAGCTATGGAAACGACAAACTTCGATGAAAGGCCAGGTGGTCAAAACTTCATAGTTGCGATTATGTCACTTCATGGATACAACATGCAAGACGCTGTTATCATGAACCGAGGCTCAATCGACCTAGGTCTCGGGCGCTCAACCTTTATGAGAACCTACAACGCTGAGCGAAGAAGATTCCCAGGTGGTCAAGTAGAAGAAATTGAAAAGCCGGGAACATCTCTGCAGGAAGTTAAGGGATTGAAACCTGATGAATCATATGTTCACTTAGAGGCAGACGGATTGCCGCTGCCAGAGAAGTATCTAGAGGGTGGCGATGTACTAGTTGGAAAAACCAGCCCTCCAAGATTCTTGGAAGAATCCTCTGGTGGTGCCTTTTTGATGGCACAGGAAAGAAGAGAATCCTCAATGCTTGTTAGACATGGTGAAAAGGGCTGGGTAGACAACGTCTACGTAACAGAATCTCTGGATTCCGGTCGTATGGTAAGAGTCATGGTAAGGAGCCACAAGGTTCCAGAAGTAGGAGATAAATTTGCTTCAAGACACGGTCAAAAAGGTGTCATTGGAAGGCTAGTCAATCCAGAGGATATGCCTTTCACCGCCGATGGTGTCGTACCAGATCTGATCATCAACCCACACGCAATTCCGTCAAGAATGACAGTTGCACACGTGCTGGAAATGATTGGTGGTAAAGTAGGCTCTCTTGAAGGAAGGAGAATCGACGGGACTGCTTTCCGTGGAGAGAAAGAAGGTAGTCTAAGAGATGGACTAATCAGAAACGGATTTGCTCACTCAGGCCGTGAAACCATGATTAATGGTGAGACTGGTCAGGCTTACCCAGCAGAGATTTTCATTGGTTGTATTTACTACCAGAGATTGCATCACTTGGTAAGTTCAAAAATTCACGCCCGTTCCAGAGGCCGTGTACAGATCCTTACCCGGCAGCCGACCGAAGGTCGCGCTCGTCAAGGTGGTCTAAGATTTGGTGAAATGGAGCGTGATTGTTTGATCGCCCACGGAGCATCCATGGTAATCAAGGATAGATTGCTAGATGAATCCGATGGTATAGACATGTATGTTTGTGCTCAATCTGGTCACCTTGCATGGTATGATCCCAAGAGAAGAACCTATGTCAGCCCGATACACGGGGACGGTGCGGAAGTTTACAAGGTACAAACATCCTACGCATTCAAGTTACTACTAGATGAAATGAAGAGTTTAGGTGTAGCCATGAGATTAGAACTGGAGGACAGAAGATGAGCAGAGTTACCACCCTTATACCAAAGCGAATTGCTAGCATCAGATTTGGTCTTATGGACCCAAGTGAGATTAGAAAAATGTCGGCTGTAGAAGTTAAGACTGCAGATACATACAAGGATGATGGACACGCATATCGCCAAGGTTTGATGGACCCTCACATGGGTGTAATTGAGCCAGGTTTAGTATGTCCAACTGACAATTGTAAGTATGACGAGAGCCCAGGTCACTTTGGGCATATCCAACTTGAACTGCCAGTAATTCACATCGGTTTCGTTGGCCTCATCAAAACCGCTCTCAAAGCTACATGTAATTCATGTAGCAAAATTCTACTGCACGATGAGCCAAACACTCACCCTTCAAATCCAGAACTGAGTGAGCAAGATTACTACCGAACAAGAGTTCGCGATATTATCTTAAAACACGGTGTGGGCTCAACAGAATTCTCTAAGATTATCAAAGAAATTGAGAAGGTTACTTCAGGTGCCAAGAGAAAAGTCTGTATGCACTGTGGCGCCGCTCAAGGAAAAATAACTCTAGATAAGCCAACTACTTTCAAAGAAAAACTTGAGACTCAAGGCACCGGTAAAGAAACTGAAAGAAAATTGAATCCAAGGGATGTAAGAGAATGGTTGAGTAGTATTCCAGTGGAACACCTGATATTCATCGGAATGGATACTCAAAACAGACCGGAGTGGACTGTGTTGAAAGTACTACCAGTTCCACCTATTACCGTTAGGCCATCCATTACCTTAGATAGTGGTGACCGCTCAGAAGATGACTTAACTCACAAACTAGTCGACGTTCTGCGTATCAATCAAAGACTAAGGGAAAACAGAGATTCTGGTGCTCCACAGTTGATTGTTGAGGATTTGTGGGAGTTGTTACAGTACCACGTTACCACTTACTTCGACAACCAAACCTCCGGAATTCCACCTGCAAGACATCGTTCAGGAAGAACACTCAAGACTCTAACTCAGAGATTGAAGGGTAAGGAAGGTAGATTCCGAAGCAACCTCTCAGGTAAGCGTGTCAACTTCTGTGCACGTTCTGTAATCTCGCCAGATCCATATCTTGGTGTCAATGAAGTCGGAGTTCCAGAGAAGATTGCTAGAGAACTTACGGTACCGATTAGAGTTACTATGAGAAACCGAGAGCAAATGCGGCAGATGATTCTAAGAGGGCCGGATGTACATCCTGGTGTCAACTATATCATCCGCGGAGATAAGCGAAGAGTCAGAATTAATTCCAGAAGCCGACTAATTAACGCAGGATTTAGATGCCACAATCCTGAATGTATGGAAGAAACAACCATGAGGCCTGACTTACATCAAGTAATGCCTGCACCAAATTTCTTACCCGGGTTAGTTATCAAGAAAGAAATTAGCCGATCTGTCGTCGATCCAAGCATTGAGGTGACAAATTATGTTGCTGATGATAACGCGACACTCGCAAACCTACGCGGGGAAGATGTCAACGGTAACGCACTGGAAAAAGATGACCCACGAGCTATCCTACATTACAAGTGGATGTGGGAATTAGAGCAACTTGACAAGGTGAACCGTGATCCACTTCCAGAACATCTGGAAATCACTTGCCCTCACTGTGGTAGTCCTTCAGATGAATGGGGCGAAAGAACTACAGTCGAAGATAGGCTTTCAACCTTTGATAGAGATGGAAACCCAAAACCTGGTATGCTTGTCGAGCGACATTTAATCGACGGTGATGTTGCGATTTTCAATCGACAACCTTCATTGCACAGGATGTCGATGATGGTTCACGAGGTTAGAGTAATGCAGGGTCACACGTTTAGGTTTAACTTGGCTGTTTGTACGCCATATAACGCTGACTTTGATGGCGATGAAATGAACCTTCACGTGATTCAGTCTGAAGAGGCAAGAGCAGAGGCGAAGATTTTGATGAGAGTACAAGAGCACATCTTGACTCCAAGATATGGCGGTGCAGTAATCGGCGGTATTCACGACCACATTTCCGGTGCTTACCTACTATCTAGACCAGGTACGCTAATTTCAGTCGAACACGGTTTGGAGATGCTAGGAAACATAGGATGGACTGGCTCACTACCCGAAGTCGTCAAAGATGAAAATGGTCGGGATAGTTTCAGAGGTCAAGATATCATTTCGCTGATTATACCAGATAACATACACTTGAGATTTAGAAGTCGTTCAAACGATGATGTAGTTGTTAAAAATGGTAGCGTTGAAGGTACTCTGGACAAGAGAGCAATTGGTGCTGAGGATGGAAGATTGCTCGACGCAATTGTTCAGACAAATGGTCCTGAACAGGGTGCTAAATTCCTTGATGAATTCACTCAGTTATCTATAGCAGCATGTACTGCTTTAGGATTCACCACAGGTATCGACGATGAAGATTTGTCTCCCCAATCTCTCGATGCAATCGAGCAAGCTAACGCTGATGCTAGAAAGTTAGTCGAAGAAGAACTTGCAGCATTCGGTAAAGACGGTAAAGGGTATGAAACTAGACCAGGAAGAACTCCGCGAGAAACTCTCGAGGAAAATATCATGGTCATGCTCGATGAAGGTAAGCAAAAAGCTGGTGACATTGCTAAGGATGAACTAAATCAATCTGGATCTACAAACGCAGCAGTTAACATGGCTATATCTGGTGCAAGAGGTTCAATGGACAATTTGACTATGATGGCTGGTTCTATCGGTCAAGCGAAGGTTCGTGGCAAGCGATTAGAGAGAGGATATAATGATAGAGTCTTGGCCCATTTCAAGAGAGGCGGTCGCGGTGCTCTTGATCGGGGGTTCATCTCGAACTCTTTCAAGCGTGGTCTTGAACCAACAGAGTTCTTCATGCTATCAGTATCAGGAAGAGAATCATTAGTTGATACAGCGGTTAGAACTGCTAAATCGGGTTACATGCAGAGAAGACTGATCAATGCTATGGATGATTTGAAAGTCTATGATGATGAGATGTTGTCGGTAAGAAACACAGCAAACCGTATCATCCAGTTCAGTTATGGCGAAGATGGCATTGACCCATCTAGGGGTGTGCATGGATCACCATTTAACATCGATGTAATCGTTGATGAAGCCCTTGGAACTGAAGGCGCAACAATCGTTGAGCGTAAATCTCGAGATCGAGATGAAAGCGAAGAAGATATGGGTGCTTGGGAATTCGAGGAATCAAATAACGATGGAGGGGACAACTGATGGTAGTAAAGAGTGCAACTAAAAAGAAGCTAATGGACTTAGGTATTGCAGAGAACTTTGCGCATATACTAGCCGATGATAGGAAATGGGATGATGTTAAAATCCTACCGACCGAGAACATCGCACAGATTTGCGAAACCGATTCAGAAACTGCTACTCAAATTAAGGGCATTATTGATGGCGCAAATCAGAAGAACAAATTGGCCAATAATGAAGCAATTGGCCCGGTTACATCTGTCAGACTCAGTAGAACCGGGAGAAAGAGAGCTCGCTCTAGAGTGAAACCTACAGCAGACATCGACACCTACAACGCCGATGCCAAACTAATCAGTCTCGAGGATGAACTTTCTGATGATCCAGTTTACCAGAGTCTGGTTGCCGCAGTCGAAGAATCAGGCTCTAGAAGATTTACCAACAGAATTTTCCATGACCTAACTACTGCAATCCATGCCCGTGGCAAGAAGAAACTAACCAAACCACAAGCAAAGAAAGTAGTTCAAGAGGCAATCTTTGCACTGAAGAGGGCCAGCATCGATCCTTATGAAGCAGCAGGAATCATTACCGCCCAATCAATTGGTGAGCCAGGTACACAGATGACCATGCGTACTTTCCACTATGCGGGTGTAGCTACAGTAAACGTTACTCAAGGTCTTCCAAGAATCATCGAAATAGTCGATGCTAGAAAAGTTCCTCAAACACCTACAATGACAATCAGATTAACAGCAGACAAGAGGACATCGGCTGAAGAGGCACAAAAACTTGCAGCCGCAATCGAAGTTACTACAACCGTTGGCATTGCCAGTTTAGAAACAGATGTTGCTCAGAGAAGGCTTGTCTTGAAACTAAACAAATCCAATCTTAAGCAAAAGAATATGACTGCATCAGAGGTCAAGGACAAATTGGAACAAGCAACTAGATTGTATGTACAAGCAGACAAAGACGGCAATAAGGCGTCTAAATTGACCATGATTCCAGGAGTTCACTCTGAGGAAGATTTAGCAGAACTTGCTGAAAACCCACCATCTTACACAATGCTACTACAACTCGAGGAGAAAATTAGAGACCTACGATTGAAGGGTATCCCAAATGTCGAGAGAGCCAACGTTCAACTAGACGATAAAACCGGAGAATATTATCTGTCAACAATTG
Source organism: uncultured Candidatus Poseidoniales archaeon (assembly GCA_964412625.1). Classification (GTDB taxonomy): domain Archaea; phylum Thermoplasmatota; class Poseidoniia; order Poseidoniales; family Poseidoniaceae; genus MGIIa-L1. Next base: position 46,544 of record CAYPPO010000005.1, on the reverse strand, counting down.
GTTCCAACTTGTCAAGAGTTAGCGAAATCGAAACCATCGACAGAAGTAGAACATACACCAACAACATTATTGAAATCTACGAATACTTAGGAATCGAAGCAGCCAGACAAGCGATTGTCAACGAATTACAAGCAACTCTAGACGGCGCTAGGTTGGAAGTAGATGTTAGGCACTTACTACTAGTTGCAGATGTAATGACTTCTGAAGGAGAAGTTAGAGCAATTGGTAGGCACGGTGTTTCAGGCACGAAGCACAGTATTCTTGCCCGTGCTGCATTCGAAGTCACTGTTAATCACTTATTGAAAGCGGGTATCATTGGAGAGAGAGATCAATTAACTGGTGTGGCAGAAAACATCATTGTCGGTCAGCCAATATCTCTCGGAACTGGTAGTGTAGAGTTATATTACATACCTGAGGAGTGATTATTCCAACCATGAGAAACAAAGTGGAGTATGGAGGAAAAAATATGGATTTAAGTAGACAATTAAAGACAGCAATAGCAACTGGTAAACTATTATTTGGACAACGCCAAGCATTAGATGCATGCGCATCCGGTGAAGCCAAGATGATAATTCTTGCAGCAAATTGCCCGCAAGAGTATATCGATAACTTACATGCCAGCCACCCTAGCGTAATCAAATATCGAGCTATGCTGGTCAACCGAGAACTAGGAATTGCTTGTGGTAAACCATTTGCAGTATCAACAATTACCATAATAGAAGGTGGGGATAGTGACATTCTATCTCTAGATTCTAACATAGAATGAATAACTGAGACAAATTTGGGAAGGTTTCTTGACCCTCCTATGACACGGTTAGCGTGGTCCTAGCCATGCGTATAGCGAAATCGTTCAGTTTAGTTATTATCATCCTGCTGTTTTTGTCTATTTTGTCGACGACATTACTATCTGATTATGAAGGTGCTAGCGAATTTCAGACAGAGCTTTCCCCACATGATAATATCAGTGATTTTTCACCAAGAAATTCAAACGACTGGTCAGCATCTGGTAATGCAGCAAATCCGGTGATAATGAATTCAATTGATACATCATCAAATAATGAAATAGTTGTAGCAGGAATTATCAGTGGTTCTACCACAATGACGATGGGTTCTTCATCAGTAACATCTGGCCAATTAATAGAACCATGGATTGGTAAAGCCGACTCAAATGGGAATTGGCAATGGATTACCAAAGTTTCAGTGACTGGGACGTCTCAGTACGCAGAAGCGACTCTACAGGATATCTCCGTGGCTCCGAATGGAGATATATTTGCTACCGGGATGTTTTACGAATCGATTGCATTTGGCTCAATTACACTAACGTCGACAGGATACTGGGATTGTTGGACTGCTAAGTTATCGCCAAATGGGCAATGGCAATGGGCTCAAGCATTACGCGGCAACGGTGATTATGACGGAGTTACCGTCACCACTCTAGACGTTGTATACGGGACCTCAATTACTACTGATTCAAACAGCAATCCAATCATCGGCGGTTGGTTCCTAGGCAATACCGATGTTGGTGTAGCCGCTGATACTGGTGCACAAAATGGTGATGACATAGAGGTTTTTGTTGCCAAATACGGTAACTCCGGAAACCTCCAATGGTCAGAAGTAGCAAGAGGTCAAGGCGCCCAAGAAATAAATGCAATGACAGTCGATGGTAGCAACAATATTTGGGTTGCAACCAATTTTGAGGTGAGCATGACATTTGGCAGTGTTGTTGCAAATGCTGGAATAAATGAAGTCCCACTTGGGATTGCGAAGATAAGCCAAGCCGGTGCTTGGCAATCTGCATATGCGACCACAGGTAGTGGTCAACCTATAGCGACCGATTTTACGATGGACAATCAAAACAATTTGTTAATGTCCGGAGTATACACAGGTGCGATTAACCTTGGAACCCAACTAACCAGCGCAGGACAATCGGATGCATTTGTAGCCAGTATGACAAGTACTGGTTCATGGAATTGGGCTAACTCTGTTGGCGGTTCAAGTTATGATTCAGGTAGTGGTGTAGAATTTGATAGTAATACGGGTTATACTTTGTTAGGTCTATCATCGCAAAGCAATTTTAATTTTGCCGGTCAGTCTTTTTCAACTAGAGGTTACAATGATTCAGTAGTTGTTACATTCAATTCAAATGGTAATCCAGTCGCCTTGTTTGACGCTGGGAGCTCAGATGATGATGCAGTTTCTGGAATTTCAATGATGTCAAACGGTGCACTAGCTGTCGGCGGCAACTATAACGGGACAATCGATTTTGGTACCTCATCAGCCCAAACCCAATCCACATCGGTCCTAGTGCCGTATGTTTGGCTTACTGAAACTATCGCAATACTCGACGCTGATGGAGATGGAGTTGCTGATGAAGATGATAATTGCCCTAACACCCCCAATTCAGGTCAAGAGAATACTGATTTAGATTCTAAAGGTGATGCGTGTGATTCTGATGATGACAACGACGGCATAACAGATAATTTCCCAGATAATTGTCCACGCAATAGCCAAACAGGGTGGACAAGCACGAGAGATTTTAGTAACCCCTCCAATTCTACCGATTGGGATAATGATGGTTGTAAAGACGATCATCCTGAGGATTTGGATGACGACAATGATGGAATTTTAGATGCTGATGATAATTGTCCAAGAACATCATATAACCCACCTCGACCAACCTGGATTTCAGATCAGACTACCGATATGGATGGCGACGGTTGCAGAGACAGTGATGAAGATATCAATGATGACGGTGATGCGTTCGACGATTCATTTGACGATTGTCCAACATATTATGGCACCTCAACACAGGGGGAGCAGGGCTGTGCAGACTCTGATGGCGATACTTGGTCGGATGGCACAGATACATGTCCATTACAATCTGGTAATTCAACAGCCAATGGTAAAATTGGTTGCTTGGATAGTGATGGTGACGGATGGGCAAATGTCGATGATGCGTTTGATTTCGAACCAAGTCAATGGTCTGACTTAGATAATGATGGATTTGGTGATAATCCAGATGGCATCAATGCAGACGATTGTATTGATATCGCAGGTGACTCAATTTTTGACCGTCAAGGATGTTTTGATTTTGATGAGGATGGTTATTCTAATCCCGATGGTGCTTGGGATCAAAATGATGGTGCCGATGCGTTCCCACAAAATCCACTTCAGTGGTCTGATTTTGATGGTGATGGATTAGGAGATAATTGGGGTAATTCTACTTGGTTTGATCGCCCTGTAACTTGGCCAGGCGAATATATTGAAACAATAAACCAAAATGAGCAGGATGCTTGTCCGTTCCAACCTGGTACATCAAATCAACAAGGCATATATGGTTGCCCAGATATTGATGGAGATGGTTGGTATGATGACATAGATGCCTTCGCTCAAGAATCAAGCCAATGGCTTGACTCTGATGGTGATGGATTTGGGGACAATTTGGAAGGATTTAATGGCGATTACTGTCCACTTATTGCTGGGACGTCAAATCAGGACAGGAAGGGGTGTGTCGACAGTGATGGCGATGGTTACTCGAACATTGATGAGTTTTGGACAAAATACAGTGGCGGTGATGTCTATCCACAGAATCCCCTACAATGGGCAGACTCAGATGGTGATGGTTATGGTGACAACCCGGGGACTCCAATATCAGATGCTTGCATAGATGTAGCAGGAGATTCAACAATTGATCGGTTGGGATGTTCAGATTTTGACTCGGATGGATATTCTGATCCAACAGCAAATTGGAATACTTCAATGGGTGCTGATGCCTGCTCAAGCGTAATCGGTAATTCAACAGTCGATAGGTTTGGATGTTTCGATAGTGATGGTGATGGTCACTCAAATAAAGACAACAATTGGGGTTATTCGGACGGTGCAGACGGTTATCCAGATGACCCAACAAGATGGGGTCCACCACCTAATTCCGATGGTGCCTCGTTTGGAACAGTAGCCGTGACAGGAGGAGGAATTCTAGTATTGATTATTATCGCAACCCTACTATTCATCCGCAGCAGAGGTAATAACAGGCAAAATAATGTAATCGGTATTAACCAACAGATGGCTAAAACATATGCTGTGCCTCAACAAAGCCAGAACTATCAACCCACACAGGCCTATGTGCAACAACCAGTTACTGCAGCAGACCCTGCAAGAGAATACTATCAGAATCTCTTGAATCAAGGTTACCCACACGAGCATGCGGTGGCATACACCCAGCAATATTTCCCTAATTTCATGGGATAATTATCACATAATGTTTGAAGAATAATCAAGTTAATACTTCTAATAAGCGATCTTGTTCAGCAGCCATGCGCAATTCCATCGCAATTCGCCTGCCACTTGACATTGGTTTTCTCCAGGTTGCATTTCCATATGGATGTCCAACGTTGACATGTACATTTGTGCCACCTCCTAGCCTTGGAGCAACATCATAGATGTAATAGTTCATATCTTTGTCAATACAGGTTTGTAGACAAAATGGACCAATTATCCCCGGATCATAATACTCTTTGCTTGCTTTGATAAATTTCTCGCCGAGTTCAAACGCCTTCTCTAATAGCGATTCTCTAATTGTTGCCGTGTTATGTCCAACCACTGTCATTTCAGGAATTTGTTGATGTAATGGCATTGTCATTTGTTGAGGAGCGGGTAACCTAACATGCCCATCTAGTGACGATTCAAAGCGCCAATCAACACCAAGCAGTTCCAATTTTTCTCCTTCGTCTGATAATGGGCTGTAAAAGAAATTTAGGTTGAAAACAGGTCCAATAACGTACTTTTCAATTCGAGCACCGTCTAATGATGTTTGATCAATAATCCCCGTTTTCAAGAGTTCTTGGGATTTTTCGGTATACTCTTGATAAGATGCACAGGTGAAGAATCCCCGTTCTAGTTTTTTCTGTGCATGATGAAGCTTTACAATTACTAAGCAGTCGATTTCCTCAGGGTTATGAATGGCTTCAGGAAACGGCAATCCTGCTTTCTCTAGAATCCAGTAATAATCTTGTTCTTCAGTTCTTTCTTCCATCCTTAGCATGTTTCTTGAGCCAAATAAGGGAACATGGAAGTTATTTTCTACATCATCAATTGTTGAATATGAAGTAAATGATCGGTTAGGGATGTAGACAACATTTCTTTTTCGCATTTCGACTTGCATACTCTCTTGCATTACATCATTAAATGAAGGCATGATGATTGTTTTGTCAACCATTCCACGTTTTACTCTACCAGAGCCGGTTCGGTGTGTCTTGAAATAATTTGCATAAGTTTTGTGACGCCCCTCTTTGCAATAGGCTACAGTTGGAAACCCTTCTTCTATTGCCCCATCACAAATGTCAAGTGCAGAATGAGATGCCGTCATTCCAATTCGTAATTTTAAACGGTCATACTCCTCAACAATCAACGCAATATCGTCCTTGCCTATCATACTGAACACCTATCTTTAATGCGACTCTACTATGTATCATGTTTCAATCAAATTTCTGCAGCTGCATTAGTTCTTCAGTAGACAATGTGTCACCAGACATTAGTTTAGTCATCAAATCCTGAACTTCGACTCTTGCTTCGGATTTTCCAGTGGTTTCTTCACTTCCAGACATTGCTGAAATCATGTCTTGAATAGAGTGCAAACAACGTAACGAAACTATGTATAAGTGATGAGCCTTATCTGCTTCTTTCTTTGACTTACGTAATTCTCTATGACAAGATTCAGCCTTGTCTCTTTGTTTGTCAACTTCTTTGTTCCACTGTAGCATCAGTTCATGTGCCTCTTGTGCAGCGTTTGCTGCATTTTGCACTTCTTCATGGGCTTCCTCTTGCTTTTCAAGAGCGGACTTCAATTCAATTCTTAGGCCCTTCATGTCTTCATTACCTTCATCGATTGTCGTCATTTGCTTTAGTTTTGAACTGATTTCTTTCATTCTTTTCATAACTTTCTTTTCGTTCTTACCAGTATGTCTGCCTTGCTCAAATTCTCTTTCAAGTCTTTCAAGTTCTCGCCTGAGTTGGTGAGATGTAACGGGTCTTTGCCCTCGCCTGCCTCGGGAGTTATCTTGCTCAACTGGGCCTCTACTGGACTCTATTCGGGATTTAATCTCTTTTACTGCAGAATTTGCTTCTTGTCTGACCGTTTTCTTTTCACGGACAATTTCGTTCATTTGTTCTCTAATTTCACGTTGCTCTCTTACTTGGACAATCAATTCCTTAACTTCAGCATTTAATTCGTTTCTTGCGGTGGAATGTGTTTTGGATTTCTTGTTCCATTCATCTCTTGTTTCACGAAATTTTGTTGCTTTTTCATTTACCATATTCTTTTTTTGTTCAAGAATTTGATTAATTTCACTCATTACAATACTCACCTTGTGTGCAAGATTCCCACCTTACACTGTCCTTGGGACCTATATCCCCCATTTAATGCTTGATATTGACGATTGACAGCATATATACGTTAATTACCTCGATGTCGAATTAAAGTAAGTGTCTAAGCGGGTCACTGCGTCGGTAACCTCGTCACGTATCATGCCTAAATTTGAATCTGTTGAACACTCGACTACTAACGTAAAATTTCTAACCAATCTGTGAATTACTAAAATACGGTGTTCAGTAATAATTGTGGTTTTTTCAAAATCATCTGATGCATATAGTACTTCAGCAAATTTTGCCAATCGTTCCTTCGTCTTGGAATCTTCAGGGTTTGATGTTTTTATGAAACCTTGATCATCTAATATTGCAGCACTAAATATGTACTCAGAGTCACTCAAATCAGAAACGACAAACTCCTCCATGGATTGTCATATCGGTGAGGTGTATAATTGTAATCACAGTCACAGTTTACCACACATCACAAAACCATCCTCATTGGAGTAATAATTTTGAATGGTTCTTTCTATTTTCAGCCCGTGTCGCGAGTAAAAATTCTGCGCTCTGTGATTTGATTTCCGCACTTCTAACTGAATGTGATTTTTCCCAGTTTTTTTTGATGTATTGATTAATTCCGAGATTATATCAGTGCCGTAATTGTTGTTCTGTGCTTGCTTATCAATTACGAGTGCGACAATCCGAATTCGATCGTCAAGTAATGGTTTGGACCACATTACACCAAATAATGAATCTGGTGATGGATAAATGGCAGTATCTATCAGAAGTTTATTTCCATACCATTCCGGAATTCCGAGCATTCTGAAGGTTGTCTCGGTGTAAGTTTCTCCGGTTTCTTGTTTGAAGAGTTCGGTTACTTTCGCTTGCCAATGTTGTGACATATTCTCAGGCCTAGGGCCTAAAATCCATTTTAATTTCATAACACAATCACTTTATTGACTATTTTTTGCGGATTTCCCTCTTTTACCTCTGTGCGGTTGAAGCGATGGTTTATTTTTCCTCGATTTGGTGTTGGTTTTGTGTGTATTAGCGGTTTGCTTATCGACCGAATTAATGCCACCATTTTTCAGTAATATATCTAGGTCCTGTAATGAAAAAGAATCACCGGATATCACTTTATTTTTGACTTCAGTTATCGCACTGTGGGATTTCCTGCTTTTGTTGAACCGTTTCTTGCTTGACGTGCGATTTTTCTCAGTGAAGTTAAGCTTTCTTAGCCATGCCTCCAACCGACCGATTTCTCTTCGGAGCCTTCTTCGCTCTTTTTTTAGCGGATTCAACTCTGCAAGTAAACGCCTTGCTAAGTCATCAAATTGAGTAAATGTTCCAAGGTTGGAGACGTTGATAATTCCTTCACGGATGCTACTGATGTGCTCAATGGATTGCTCCTGTTGGTTAACTAATTTAAGGAATTCACGGTGGTATTTTCTAGTTAATTTTGCATGCTTATGCATACTTTGTAACTCAAAAAACCAAGAAAACAAATACTTCTCCTTTTCAAAAGACAATTCTATGCCGGTTTCAGCTTCTTGACTCAGAGCATAATAGACCCGCTGTAATTCCTCTTCAATAAAATGAACTGGAATGTAATGATTGTTGCTTAGGTCTCGTTTACTCTGTAGTTCATGAATTTTCGACCTTCTTGGTTTTAGTTCGGATGACAGTGATGCCTGTTCTCTAGCTAATTCAGCATTTTTTCTTAGGGCTTTTGACATTCTAATTGCATCATTTCTTTCGCTTTCTCGTACAGATACACTTTTTTCTACTCGATTTAGATGTGAAAAAAGCTCTTGCAATTCTTCTTTAATTTCAGATTCATTTTTACTTCTTAAATCTTCAAACAAATCCAATTGAGGTGTGCCATAAGATAGTTCTGGGTATTTTATTTGACAAATTGTGGCCCAATCATTTGATTCGTGAATTAACGCATGAGCTCTTAGCACCTCATCTCTTATCTCGAAAACGCCCTCTGCATCCAATACTACGCTCAAGTCATGTAATTGATCAAATGGATCCTCTACTGGTAGCGGATGTTTACCAACACGAACTGGTTTTTTTTCTTGAATCACGGTGTTGATATACGGCTTTTGGTGTTCCCAGTTTTTCTGTTTCCTTGATAACAACCTGCCACTGCCTACAGAAATAACGGAGTCATTCCATGGCCACTTGAGTGCAAGGTAAGAAAAGAATTTAATGATTAATTCTGCGGTAGTATCTGCATTTTTAGAGATGAAATTGATATTTTCTACATCCAACATCGATATGTCGAATTTCTTCCCTTCTATTGTTACTGCCTGGCGGCCGTCTTTTGGGGTTAAGTTAGGAATCACCGGGTTTTCCATCGTTTGTAGTGCATTGATAGCTATCAATGTCCAAGCATACGAAGAAAATGTACCCGATGTTGGTTCACAAATACCCCGACTCCTCGCCCAATATTTTATCGCTAAGATAAATGGTTTAACTCGAGCATCTAGTTTATTGTACCGTCTGAGCAATTCTGTATTGTACACTGATAGATTGTTATTTACCGATATGTCGATTGCTATCTTTGATTTACCATCGATACATTTCACAATTGGAACTTTAGCATTAGTGATTATTTTAACATCGTTCATTCCATCTTCATCTAGCATGCGAGCAATCTTTTTTAGTACATTTTTTGGCGCCCCACCATCAAATTCAAGGCATAAGTCAATGTCTCCGAATGAGAGGCTTAATCCTGATTCAAACGAACCAAAGGATGACAATTTAGCTGTCTGGAATTTGTTTGTCAGGATTTTTCTTAGATGTTTGATAATACCATTCCTTCTATTTGTCAAAGGCTTAGTTATGGTTTGGGTCTCGACGAATTTCTGGATTTGTCGTTCGAGATTTCCAACGTATTCGTCATCTTCGACTACATTGTTAAACCGATAATCTTGGTTGATTACGTCCTTGACATATGAGTAATTGTTCAGATACTTCATATCGATATTCTGGTTCTCGAAATTAGTCAACAAATTAACTCCCCCTTTGATTGTTACTTCGTTTCTTGTTTCGGGATAATTGTCTGCTAGATGGGCCACCATCGGCAACTCGTTTTGCATCAATCAGTAGTTCATCAAAATTGGAATTCAGTTTTTCTTGCCAATATGCTATAGCCACGTCAGAATTTTTCAAATTTGCCGACAATTTGGTAAATTTTGATTCTAACTTACGTCTGTGAGATTCATTTTCATTCCAATTACTCATGGCCAATTTGTAATCGTTAGATAATTCTGAGAGCGCCTGATTTGCCTTGATTGAAGAATTATAATTCCTCAATGTTTCGAGTTCAAACCCGTGTTGAGAACAAATGTTAGATAATTTCTTGAGATATTGTAAAAATTCGTCCGGAGTTGTTTTTTCTGATTGAATCCGGGACAACAATTGGTTGAAATCATTTAACTCAGTAGCATTCATAACTCCTAAGTTAAATTCTTGAGGAATTGAATTTGTTAGCTCATTACGCTCTTTGATCAGGTTGTTGAATTTTGGTTCAATATCTGCTTTTTTATCCCGTGACCGACGAGCGAGTTGCTCCGCAGTCTGCTTTTCTGTACCTACCGACTCGAGCATTTTTGGCAGGGTGTGGGAAATCCTCTCTCTTTTATGAAGTATTAGTTTTGCAAGGACTTCAGGCTCAACACGCAATAAGTCCTCGGGGGTCATGTGCAGTGGGTGAAATTCAATGTTGAAAAACATGGCGCAGATGTTTGATTTTGCGCGAAGGTCAAGAACCTCAACTAATTGAGCCAACTATGGCGGGTGAGAGTAACTGCGTCAGAGTTGCTGTTCTGACTATCATGGTTGCTTTTTTTTTCATCATTCCTACCCCTCAAGTTGCAGCAACACAGTCAGGGGTTACCATTGATGGGAATTCAATAAACCTAGAAAATTTTGAAACTACAGACAACTCTTACTATAATCTAGAATTTAACTTAACAGCAACCAATCAGGGATCAGGACAAAATTTTGTTGGGCAAATACATTTTGAAACATCAGCAATCGATGGTACTCTTTTGTCTAACTCCTCGATTAATTATTCTTTAGAAGAAGGAGGTGTTGAATCAATAATCTATAATTTCTCAACACTAAGTTATGGCTACACTACCATATCGGTAGTTTTGTCTGGTGATTTAGGCGTAGAATCAAGTAATGAATTATTGAGTTTTCAAAGAACAATTCATCGATTAAAACCGTTGAATGTTTCAATTGCTGCCAGTTCTTCTATACTGGCTGAATCAGTGGATTCAACAGGTGCTATTACTGGTAATAATTCATTGAGCGACGGCGATTATGTTCAATTCCAAATTCCCATAATAAATGACGGAGATTATAATTGGACAGGTAATATAACTTTAGTGATCGATAATGGGATTAGTATTGATGTGCAAACATCACCTACATTGGTTATCATGGGTATGAATACACAGATAGTTGTCTTTAATTCAACAATTCAAGTTTTTGAGGGATTATTCTCGGTTTCAATTAGCCTCGGCGGTTTGATTGATGATTATATCATCGATAATTACCAAAATTTCACAAAACCAGTAAATCCTCCTCCACTTCCGCTATTATCAACTTGGATAAATTATTACGACAATGAGTTGATCTCGGGTGAATCTCTGGAAATTTATTTGACAAATTACAACAATGGAACAGTAGACTTTACGGGTGCACAAAACTGTATGTTGAATGATGAGTTAGTCTATAACTCAACTGTAGATATTTCTAGTTCGACCTCAGAAACAGCCAATTTTTCTGTAACAATTAAACCAGGCGAACTTGTTTGTTACTTTACTGGTCAAAGAATAGATGAAAATTCATTGAACAATATATCCATACTTTTCGATGTTGAATCAGCGTTATTCGAATACGCCGGTAGTTTCAGTCCATCAGCGACCGATGGCCCTTGGCATGTAGGAGATGATGCAACCTTTTCACTATTAGTTCGTAACACAGGAACAAAACAAGGCAACGTGACTTTGAGAATGGAATCATCCTCAGAAAATTACCAAGGAAATTTAGTCGCGCTTCAACCTGATCAAGCAGGAGAAGTAACGATTACTGTTCCATTACTGAATTCTGGGAATGAGCAATTCAATTGGTCACTATATACTACAGATGGAGAGGTCGAGGATGGAATAAATGGTACAATTTCATTACCAATCTCAGTTCGACAGAGCCTTGAACTATCGCTCTATGATATCTCTTGGACAACTGAGGACGGATTAACTGCACACTGGTCCTTGAATTTGAGTAGTGGAATAGACCGTGAAATAAATGTCAAATTAGGTTATGGTGGTGGTTTACAGGATATCTTCGTCTATGATGTTGACATGCTAATAAACGAGGGTCAGACAATAGGTTCGATAAATTTCGGCTTTGTGGATGGAGATTATGTTATTATTAGGGTTCAAGAAATAAATTGGACCGCAGCTTCATCATTTACATCATTTACCAAATCGATACCGCAAGAAAGGCCAGAATATAATATGGTATTTAATTCGCAATCAAACCCGAACAGGCCAACAGCTGGTGAATCAGCTAGTGTATCTGTTTCGATTCAAAATCAAGGCAATATCGATGGATCTGCTGGAATATTAATCATTTACAATAAAGAAGACGGGACTATGCTAGCCGAAACTATTACTCCAACATTAAGTGCCGGATCATCCCAGACAATAACACTCAGTTTTGCGTGGCCCGAAACAGATGAGGTTAAATTGACCGCAAAGTGGGATTATGATGGTGAATCAAAAATCGTTGAGCAAAATTTCCTGTCTTCAATTACTGTGCAAGAATCGAAAGAAGAAATTTCAATTCCATGGTCTGGAATTTTAGGTGGCCTCGCAATTTCTGCCTTGATAATCCTCGCTGTAAGAATTAAAGGGGATTCTAACAAGCAACCAAGAAACAAGCCAAAAAAACAATCATCTAAACCCGAGACAACACAGCTGTCAGACGTAAAAATAGAAATTAGTTGTCCAGTTTGCTCAAGACAACTAAGAGTTCCAGAGAATTATCAAGGTTCGGTTAAGTGCCCTGATTGCTCGAATAGTTTTGAAGTCGGTGCAGGCACTGAAGTACAAGATGAAGAAACTGAAAGCGAAATACCTGATAAAGAGGTCCCGGTAAAGAATGACGGGAAGATAGAAATTTCTTGTCCAGAATGTTCTCAAAGTTTACGTATTCCAGAATCCTACGAAGGTTCTGTAAGATGTCCAGCATGTAAAAATGTCTTTAGTTCATCCTAACTGTAAAGTATACAATTATTTAAAAAACGAATTATTGGATTAATTATCGGGGTAGTCTTATGTCTGATCCAATCAAAGAATTTGAGGAAATGTATTTCAAAACTTTATACGAATTCTACGAGAAAAATCCTGAGGCAAAAGTTCGGACCGGTGACCTTGCTGAGGCATTGCGGGTAACTCCTGCATCTACGACTGAAATGGTCCAGAGACTTGCGGCTAAAGGCTATCTTGAGTATATCCCATACAAAGGTTCGATGTTAACAGAGAAAGGCCTGGTCCACGGTAGGAAAATGAAACGTCGTTATCGCCTAGCAGAAATGTTGCTTGAACACTTGCCATTTGATGGTAATCAGCACGTGACCGCATGTCGGCTAGAGCACGCAATTGACGATAATTTAGAAGCAGCACTAACAGTATATTTTAACAACCCGACCGTTGATATCCATGGCGTGAAAATACCTAGCATGTCCCAAGATGTCGAAGATAAAATCCTTGGTGAGGGCAAGGTGTTGATTCCTCTCACTGATTTAGAAAAAGGTCTTGTTTCAACCGTGAGATTAATCAGTGCAAATCAAAAAATCATAGGGAATCTAAACCAGCAAGATATTCAAATTGATTGTGAAATTAGCCGATTAAGTGAAGAGGAATTCGAAATCAACGGCAAAAAGATACTAATTTCTCCGACATTGGCAGAACTGATACTAATATCACCTAAAGAGTGATTTTAGAACTTAACACTTTAGAGTATTGTCTTACTGGAAATGATATGGCAGACAATGACAAGGCTGAGAAATCTAGAGTTGACAAGCCAGAAAAGCCAAGTGGTGGGGAACCGGTCAAAAACCTTGAAAATGAGGTCACGTCAGATGTCTTGCAAGAAAAAGAAAGTTCTGAAAAAGTGAAATTCTCTGCTACTGTTAAAAATTTGAGTTCAAAATCTATGAAACAGTTGAGTAAGTGGAATAATGAATCATTTCTATATGCTTTCGACAGACAATTAATATCGTTTGGAATTAGGCTGTTACTATTCTTGCCAGGTTTCGCTATACTGGCTTATTTTGGCGCTTGGGCATATTCTAGTTCCTCGCCTAGTTGGTGGGTTGATTTTATCGAACCTACTATTGGACAGAGTTTTTCAACAATTCTTGTTGCCCTAGTTTTCGTAATTTTACTTGGATACATATTAGCACTAGCATTGCATCGTCATAGAGTCAACCTGACTATAAAAACATTTGAAGAGCAAGTAAAATCTGCCCAATCAAAGCATCTTTCTATAAAATCTCTTCATGGTTATGAACCATTAGAAGATTCAATTAAGCGCTCAGTAACAAAACACTTTTTCTCATTAGTCTGCGCTTTGCTAGCAATATTTTCACTTTCTGCTATTGCATTCTATGGAATTCAAACAGATATGGGCAAATACTGTTTAGCACTTTCATTTTCGTTAACTGTCCTATCTGTGGGACAACATGTTTCAACGAGATCATCCAGCTTTAACATGGCTGAAAGAACTGGATTACTGAACGCTTACAATTCTCCGATACATCCTTCTACTCTTGACATGGTGTTCTCCGATTTAGTTAAATCACAACTAGATCCGTTACTCAAATCAGAATATGAGGTTTTTACTAGGGAATTAGAGTCGCATGTTAAGCGTGGAGTGGACCCCAGATTTGCCAGAGAGAAGATGATGATGACTTTGTATAAGCACTCAAAGGGTCTAGATTTATCTTCGGTCGAATCCGAATTCTCTGAGGTGTTTACTAAAGCAGGGGTTGAATTAGTTAGAACTCACGAAGTTTTTACCATTGAAGAATGGCTTTTGATAATTGACCATTTAGAACTTAGGTGTCCTGCATTTTTCCGAATGATCGGTCGTATCGAAGAGGACCTAGCTTCGGGAAGGAAGTCGATCAATGATGATATTATCTTCGAAGTTGATATGGAGAATGTTGTTCATGGAAAAGCCAATCTTTTCACTTACATGCACAATTTATCGGATGAACCTAGAACGGTGGTCTTGAGAGTTCAATCTCCTGATTTTAGACCGCACGATATCGCTATGACATATCTTTTACAACCAGGTGAGGAAAAAGTTTGGCCGGATACTGGCGTTCCTCTTGCCCAATCAGGGAATGAAGATATTTTAGCAATCATGTCCGCCCTTTTACGCGACGGAACTGTTGCTTGGCAAACCTTGCTGCCAGAAAGGTTTGGTGAGGCGACGGTCAGTGTTAGGCTAGAGGAAGTCAATGGCGAATTATTGGTTGGTTCACAGATGAATGTTAGGATAAGGTCGGTGTTCAAAGAGCGCATACGGTCGGCGTCGTCTGTGGTATTCAATATGATTGGCATTATTGGCACTTTGATTTCAGCCTCTTTGCTAACATATATCATTGTTTGAGAAATTTATCACCAAGCATAATTTTGAAATGGTGAACCTACAGGACATACCATGCGCGGTAGACTGAATGACGGTGATGAAAGGCCAGATGCAGACTTACGTGAAAGACTCCATGCGATGGAAACAAAAGTTCGCAAGATGCGTGAAACCAGAAATAATTTCAATGCTCAGGCCAAAGTTTCTGCTGAAAAAAGAAATTCAGTGCAGTCTCAGTACAAAGAGCATCGTGGGAAAATAGAGTTGTTGGTAGCCGAAGTTAGAGCAATGCGCGCCGAAATAAAATCCTTTAAAGAAAAGCGGAATACTATTCAAAGCCAAATGCGAGATTTGATTTCACAAATCAAGGGAAAAAGGAAAGATCACAACAGCAAGCGCTCTGCAACAGCAGAGTATGCAGACTTAAAACAGCAAGTTGATTCACTTGAGAAGAAATTTGAAACAACTTCGGTTGGCATCAATAAAGAAAAAGAAATGGTCAAAAAAATTAAGGAATTCTCCAAGAGAATAGAAGAACTAGAACCAGAGGTTACAAAATTCAAGATGGTCGAAGTCGATATGTCAGATATTGATGCCGCAATTAAAACCTTGAAATCTGAGGCAGACGCTGCACACAACGAGATGATACAGGCCGTGGAAAGATTGAACCTCAAGACACCAGAAGTCGATGAGGCATTCGCACACCGCGATTTCTTAAAAGCAGAAGGAGACCGTTTTCATACTGAATTTGTTGAGCTAAAGGAAAAGGCCAATGATGTTCACGCTAAGATTGAGGAATTGATGGTGGATGTCAATAAAGCTCGTGACGAATTAAAATCTGTGCGTGAGGAGAGGAAATCATGGTTAACTGATCACAACGCAGCAGTTGCTGAAGAAATGCAAACCGGTGCTCAATCCGAGCGAGTTGCAGAGAAACTAACTAAATCCTTACTTTCAACAGGTAGCATTACCTTCGGCGGGCTGAGCCAAGAAGATTTTGTATCTAAGGGTAGGTCAAGGAAGTCTGACAAGAAAAAGAACATGCGTAGAGTCGACATGAATTCATCAAGGCGTAGATAAGGTGTGCCCATGATTGGCATAATTATGGCTGGTGGGAAAGGCACTAGATTACTGCCCCTGACTGAAAACAAGCCAAAACCATTGGTTAGCTTGTTGGGAAAACCAGTAATTGAGTATGTAAAAGATGCATTAGTAAATATTGGCACAGATGAAGTCATCCTTACTACTGGTTACATGGGGGAAGGGTTGCAGCAAGTTGTTGACGCTTGGAATCAGGACTCCGAGGTGTTATTTTCGGTAAATCAGGAAAGTACTCCCATGGGTACTGCAGGAAGCGTAAAATTGCTTGAAGAAAAACTCTCTGATACCTTCATTGTCGCCTCAGGTGATTCAGTACTATCCTCAGATTTAGAAGCCTTGGTTACAGCACACAAATCATCTAACGCAAAGGTAACTATGGCTCTATGGGAAGTTGATGATCCAACACAATATGGCATAGTTGGGTTATCGAAAATGCAAAATGGCAATGTTGATAGCCGCATTAATGAAGGATATATTGTGAAATTTCAAGAAAAACCCGCACTTAGTGATGCGTTTAGTAATGTCATTAATGCAGGTTTGTATATTATTGAACCTGATGTGTTGTCTTACATCCCAGAGGGTACTAAGTTTGACTTTAGCAAAGAGTTGTTTCCCAAATTATTGGAACTTGATATGCCGATGTATGGAGTTAAATTGAATGGGGTTTGGTTTGATGTCGGAACGCCTCAAGAGCTAATCAGAGCTCAAAACCATTTAGTAAGAAATTCTCAAACATTGCCATTTGGCTTACCTAGTGGTAGATATCTTGATGATGATAGTTATGTTTTGGGTAATTCAAGCTCACATTCGCAGCTTTGTAGGACGGTAGTTTCAAACAACTCTATTATTGGGCGTGATTCAAAACTTATTGATACCTTTGTAATGGATGGGACAAAAGTTGGAAACAATTGTTCAGTAATTAGAACAATCATTGGAGAGAACGTCAAGATTGAGGACCATTGCGAATTGATAGATTGCGTGATTGGTGATAACGTAATTATCCAAGTTGGTACAAAGCTACACTCAGAAAAGGTATCTAATGAAACCATCAATGGAAATTAAGCTGCAGTTTTTGGGAGAATTATTTTAAGTAAAAAGAGTGCTAAATCAGTAAGAAGTATAACAAGCATTACCATCCACGCTGGTCGAGGCGAACTTCTAGTGTTTCTAGCTCGTCACCTTTCATGGGGTCTCCCTCTGTCATAGCCATTGCCTCGGCAACCTTTGCCCCATCGTCGTAATGATGTGTTGCAAGAACGATTGCTTCAGCCATAGTTTTTGGATCGTCTGATTTGAAGATACCTGATCCAACAAATACTCCATCCATACCCATTCTCATCATTAATGATGCGTCTGCGGGCGTGGCAATGCCACCTGCAGAGAAGGTAACTACCGGCAATCTTTGGTATTCTTTAACCTCTGATAAAATTTGTACAACTTCGCTGTGCATGTCGACATCGATCGGTCCAAACGGAGTCATGTCATAGGTTCCCGGCAATGAGGACTTGTTTGCTAACACTTTGTAGCGTGAGATAATTGAATCAGCGGCTAATGCTAATTTGTCTTGATCTAAATTTTGCAATTGTTTAATCTCTTGGTCAATTATTCTTGCATGGGTAACTGCAGCAACGACGTTACCGGTTCCAGCTTCGCCTTTGGTTCTAATCATGGCAGCACCTTCGAAAATCCTGCGCACGGCTTCGGATAACTCAGTTGCACCACAAACGAACGGGATTTCAAAATCTTTCTTATTGATGTGGAAAAATGGGTCTGCTGGTGTTAACACCTCAGATTCGTCAATCATGTCTACTCCCATAGATTCCAGTACTCTAGATTCACCCTCATGGCCAATTCTCGATTTAGCCATTACCGGAATCGAGGTGCAGTCAAGAATTCCTTGTATCATATCTGGGTGGCTCATTCTAGCGACGCCGCCTTGTTTGCGGATGTCAGCGGGAACTCTTTCTAGGGCCATTACTGCGACCGCTCCAGAGTCCTCTGCCACAGCAGCCTGCTCTGGGTTGACAACATCCATGATGACGCCACCCTGTTGCATTCTTGCAAATCCTCTTTTCAACAACTCGCTTCCGTTACGGAATTTATTAAAATCTAAATCACTCATAGTATCACATCATGTTTATTCTGCAAGAATTGGAGAATCGCCTTCAGCGACATCAGCATTAATCGACTCATTGGCGTTAATGTTAATCCACTCTTCTTCAATTTCTGGAATGTCCATGTCGGAGAATATCGCATCTACCGGACACTCTGGCGCACAAGCGCCACAGTCTATGCACTCATCTGGGTCGATGACGAGATAAGTGTGTGTTTCCCTGAAAGCATCTACTGGACATACGGCAACGCAGTCTTGATACTTGTGGTCGACACATGCGGAGGTTACTACATGGGGCATAATCTCTCCTCACCTCTATGCCGACGCTCAGGATACTTAATTACTTGTGATTTACCTAAATTTATCTCAGTGCGACAATAGTTATTATAGTCCAAGAATCGATGATATATTATCCATCGGATTTTGTCCAGGATATGCCTCAATTTTGATGCTAAACTTAACTGACTTTTCTTCAGCATCAACGACAATTATCTTTTCATTTATGATCGAATTAAGGCACAAACGAAAGTGCAATGTGTTATTCTCGTCAATCCTTTGTTTTAGATTGACCTTGAGTTTTGCCAGGTTACCCAGTTTCAATTTTTCAACCACCGACTTAATATCACTATTTTTTGCAACTTTCACCGTTATTATGTTTATTTCAGATCCGTGATAGGAAGTTGTTTTATCGATATTCACTAAATCTATATCACCGCACAACCATGCTATTGCATTGGCGATTGCCGAAAGATTGTCGATTCCACTTGCCGTTGCGCGGCAGGTGAGGTGATGAACTCCCATAATTTGCCCGATAAATTATCATTCATGAGGTTTATTGAACTGCTGAATCTAACGATGTGTTCACAATAGTCTCTTTCAAATAGGGGAGGTTAGTCGGCAACTTGCTAGTGGGGTAGCCCCCGCAAGACTAACCGAGTTGATATCGATGGCAAAGAAAGTGAGTGCAAAAGCACGTGCAGCAGCACGAAAACAGCGTGACAAGTGGAAGATGAAGCGGTGGTACACAATACGTGCACCACGACACCCTTGGGATTTCAAGAACATCGGAGAGACAATCGGAGAGTCGGACGAATCAATTATCGGTAGAGTTTACGAAATGACTCTGCAAGAATTTAATGGCGATTTCACTAAAATGCATGTTATCCTTAGATTTAGAGTGGATGAATGTGTTGGACAAGATGCATTGACTACCTTCATTGGACATCACCACCAGACTGATCACACAAGGAGACAAATTAGACGTTATCGAGGTAAAATAGATGACGTTGTAGATGTGGTCACAACCGATGGCTACCTCGTTAGGCTCAAACCGCTAATCATTACTCAAAAGCGAGTACAAACATCAGTCAAGCAAGTAATGCGATCCAAGACAAGAGATTTGTTACTCGGATTTGCCGCAAAGAGCACCTACGCAAAACTACAGGAATCAATCCTAGGTGGAGAGCTTGAAGAAGATATCCGTAAAACGGTTAAACCAGTTTATCCAATAAAGTCAGTATCCATCAGAAAGAGCCAACTACTACAGTCTGGTGTCGTAACTGAGAAAGGGCCTACGCTAGATGAGATTCATGCAGAAGAGGCCAGAGTTGCTGCTGAAGTTAAAGCCAAGAAAGCAGCTGCACTTGCTGCTGCAATGGAGGAGGAAGCAGGAGAATCCCCCTCAATTCTAGATGCTGCAGAGGCTATGGACCCAGAATCAGAAGAGGAGAATTCAGAGGAAGAGGCAGGTCCAGCAGCTGAGGCGGAAGTACCTGAGGAGTCAGAATCAGTTGAAGTTGATGAGGTATCGGAATCAGATAGTCAAGATTATGATAATATGACTGTTGCAGAACTCAAAGAATTACTGAAGGCTGCTGGTAAACCAGTATCGGGTAAGAAAGCAGAATTAATCGCTAGATTACAAGAATAACTTTCCCAAGGTGTTGTCGGCATATGGACCGAATAGGCATCATCGGTGGAACTGGTTTAGTTTCTATTGACATAGAGTCGCAGCATGAATCAGAACTGAAATCTAGAGGTCTCGAAGTAATACGGGTAGATGACGTAACTGCAGAGACCGATTTTGGTCAGGTTCCTTTAAGATGTATATCTATCAGGTGTAATGGGAAAATCAAAGAATTGATTTTTCTTCAACGCCATCACAACAAGGGAAGTGCCAACAAGCCACCTCACATGATTAACCACAAAGCTAACCTCAAAGCATTGCAAGATTCCGGTTGTGATGCTATAGTATCTGTTTGCTCAATTGGGGCAATAGTAAGTGATTTACCGCCGGGTAAAGTTGTTCTCGCTGGACAATACATCGATTTTACTGGAATTGCAACTAGCTTCAATGATACTTTTGCCGTTTTCACTTCGGTCACAGAACCATTTAGTGCACAATTAAACAGTATACTTGAAAATTATCTCAGGAACTCTCAAGGTTTCTCAGAAAGCGAAAAGATGTACTACACTTATTGGTTGGCGCAAGGTCCACACTTTGAGACTAGAGCAGAAGTTGATGCTATCGATAAACTAGGTGGAGAGATGGTCGGAATGACCATGGCTCGTGAGGTCAAATTAGCCAATGAATTGTCAATCCCATACTCAGCGGTATGCATATCATCAAACTGGGCTGCAGGAAGGGAGCCGGGTGATCCAACAGCAGATTTGTCTCATACACTAGTATCACAACAGGCTAATCAACGTCTTGATCCAGTGCTCCACAGCATTTTTGAGTTACTGGCTGCATGAGGAAAGTTATATTCTGCTTCTCGAATCCATTGCCTGCATGGACGGTATGTCGGTAACCGATTGGGTATCTTACGAACCAACAAACGAATGGGAAGTAATGATGAAAAAAGTTGCAGAATTTCATCATAAACATGACTTTGCCGGCAAAAATGGTCATGATATGGGTTATCGGATTGCTTTGACTGTTGAGGAACTTGGCGAACTGTCAGCAGCCATCACCAAGGGTAAACCATTGGAAGAATGTGCCGAGGAGATGGCGGACGTATTGATATTGTTGTTGGGGCATTCAATCGCAATGAAAGTTGATTTAAAATCAGCATTTGAAAAGAAATATCATAGAATAATGCAACGAAAAGCGTTAACTGGTAGGCTAGGAGTAAGAGTCACTGAGTATCAAAATAAGGATTAATCAAATTCTTAGCATAAGCTTGTAGAATCAAATAACTAAATCGACTAGACGGAACTACAAATTGGCGAGGAGCAAGAATAGTTAGATTCGTAGTAGTAATTCGAAAGTCATGTCGTATTCATCCCTAGCAGATTTTGGCACCATTTCACTTTGTGAAACTTTGAAAATTTCTGAATTTATCTCAGGAGCAAAGGTGTCTGCATTATCGACTTCGCAATGGATTATTGTCCGATGAATCTTATTGACATGAGGCAGGAAGAGTGTGTATATTTCACCCCCACCAATAATAAAAATCTCTTCCTCTTTCGAGAGCTCTAAAACCTCTTGATAGGTAATTGTGTCAACATCTTCCCGATTGCCACGAGTCATCACTAAGTGTCTACGGTCGGGTAACCTACCCGGTAGACTCTCCCACGTTTTCCTGCCCATGACAATCGTTCCACCCAATGTAATTTTCTTGAAGTGCTGCAAGTCTGTGGATTGTCGCCATGGCAAATCCCCATCTTTTCCAATGGCATTATTCATATCACAAGCAAATATCATTGTCAACATATAATTACCTCATATCGAAATAGGGGCTGAGATATGCGGATGATGTTGATAATTTAGAACTTCAATATCTTCAAAATGAAAGTTGTCAATATTATCTATTTCTGGATTTAATTTCAGATTTGGTAATGGGAGTGGTTTTCGTGTGACTTGTAACTTGGCTTGCTCAAGATGGTTATTGTAGAGGTGAGCATCGCCTATTGTGTGGACAAAGACTCCAGGTTTCAATCCACATACTTGAGCCATCATTTCAGTAAGTAAAGCATATGATGCGATATTAAACGGCACTCCAAGAAATACGTCTGCACTTCTTTGATACAACTGGCAATTTAGTTTTCCGTTAGCAACATGGAACTGGAAAAAGGCATGACAGGGCATTAATGCCATTTCATCCAATTCACCGACGTTCCATGCGGAAACAATTATTCTTCTGCTGTTTGGATTGTTTTTTATCATTTCAATAGCTTCTGCAACTTGATCGATAACCCGTCCATCTTTTGTTTCCCATTTACGCCACTGCTTGCCATAAACCGGTCCCAGATCACCATTATGGTCAGCCCATTCATTCCAAATTCTAACGCCATTGTCCTGGAGATATTTGACATTTGTATCACCCTTAAGAAACCAAAGTAATTCATAGATAATGGATTTTAGATGTAATTTTTTTGTAGTGACCATGGGAAACCCCTTCGATAGGTCGAACCTCATTTGGTGACCAAAAACAGATAGCGTCCCAGTACCTGTTCTGTCGCCTTTTTGCTCGCCATCATCGAGGATCCTCTGAATAAGATTCAGATACTGTTCCACACCATCACCAGCCTTACCATCGGAAGCCAGCACTTGATAATTTCTCGATTAAATTATATTCAAGGGGCACCCAGTGTGGAAATACTTTGCATAAGTTGGTCAGTAAATTTTCTGTATAATCCGGCGATTATTGTTTTAATTTCGTGCTTTTCTTTGGTTAGTAACTCCTCTAACATTGTTGTGTTCATAGCACCACCTTTAGGGTCTCCTAGCCATTGTAGCCAAGTAATATCGCGTCCGAAATTGACATTCACCGCCTTCCAAATTTTCGGTAACTTGTCTTCTTGAGGAGCCATCATTTCTCTTGTTCCAACAAGTGCTACAGGAATTATTTTTGCATGTGGAAATGATGCTGCTAGTCTAGCAATGCCGGTTTTGCCAGGCAGTAGAAACGGCTTTTCTGTCTTTTTTGATCTGGTTCCTTCAGGAAAAATTCCCAAAGCCGAATCGGATGCCAAAACATCTGAAGCAGATGCTAGAGCTGCATCCCCACCTGCTTCCCTGTGGGTCTCTATCTGTCCAGTAATATTCATCACCATACGCAGAAAGAAATTTTTGAAATGGCCATCTTTGGCAAGATAATGGACTTTCCGTCTTGATGATGCAATCACCAATATCGGGTCTACGTGTGATAGATGATTTGCTGCAAAAATAGTAGCGCCACTACCGGGGATGTGTTCACATCCGGTTGATTTAATCCGCGCCATACTTCTTATTATCGGTGAGAATATGAACCTGATAATTGAGTATCCTGGCGTATAACCAATTCCTCCGCTGTGAGGCTGAATTCTCCAGTGTTCCTCGAGGAGTTGCCAAGCATTTTCTAAGCTGCTTAGCGAATTGGTCATGCAAATGCTAAATGGTTTACTCTTTCATAGTTGCTTTTGAAATTGGTAAAAAAATGCCAATTAGCCATACATAGATATCCACCCGAATACGAAGTATGAAAAACATGTTAATTGAGCAACTCCCGTTTGGGTTGTGTTTGATTGAGGTACGCAAAGTCTACAGGTTGTGTCCTTTTTGTCATCCTCGGCCTTATTTTTTCACCGGTTGCTATTGCTGACGCTGAGTGGGATGAGGATGGTTGGCTAAACACGAATTTGGTTCAGGAGCGGTTGAATAATGGCGATGAATTCGGATGCTACGAAATTCCGGGTCTATCTTGGAAAGCCGACCCAGGGGCTGTCGCGTCTGAATGCCGAGAGTACATTGAGCAGCGAATTGAAGCCAATAGATGGGGCGTAAATCCGATTTCCACTTACACGCCGAGTGGGTTGACGATGAATCAGCACGAAGTTATTTCAAAACAAGGATTTGTTGTCCATGGTGACTTAAATGGTCTTGATTATACTGCTTGGCACAATTCCTCAGACATCCCACAAGACCTCTGGGACTGGTATAATTTAGGGCGTAGAGGTGGTAGTTTAGAGCAAATAATCGGTTCTGTTGATGATGTTCAAACTGCGGTTGAAGAGGGTGGTTTAGTAAATCTGTATTGGATAGGTCGGGTTAATGAAGCAACGATTCGTCATGACTCAGACATCGAAGATTACATCGCCGAAGATGCTGATGCTTGGCTGACCACATGGGGACAGACATGGTCATATTGGGCAAAAAGTAGGTGTTACGAATTTGACCATTCAATTTCTCCACAAGGTGAGAATTTCATCCTTACCTTTCAGTCTCTTGTCAAAGAGCAATGTACTAATTTATTCCCTGAGAGGTGGAATGTTCCAATTACCTGGGTGGTAGATTTAGGGAATTCTGAAATCTTGAATATATCGTCTGGTGGTGAGGTGATGATTGATATCAAGCAAGAACGTCATACTCAAGAGGGCTATACAAAATTAGCCAACCAGTATTTACATCTCAGTGTAGTTGATGGAAAATCTGTAAACATCACAATAGAGTCAAATTATTACGACGTCATGGGGATTGCTAATTTTTGGAACAATCATACTGCGGCAATCACAATTGCGGCACATGAAACTGCGGATTTGTTCAAGTGGTCGAAAAGATTTGTCGACCAGGAGGACTTGGTATTCACGTGGTTAATTCAACCGCGGGAACTCGATGGAAATGCAGATTGGTTGCCATATGCAGCTGTCGGTATTGGCGCAACCGCAATATTGACCATGATGCTGGTGTTGAGACGAGAAGGATTAGGGCCTTTGGCAAAACGAGAAACTAATCGATAAGAACACAATCTTTCAATTTTAATCGAAGGCTTGATGAAATAAGGCTAGCGAGTCAACCTTAGGGGAAAAGATGGTGGCTGATGATTTAAAGATAGACCCATGGAGTAGTACCCAATCTACAGATTATTCCAGAATTATCGAGCAGTTCGGGCTTTCAAACATGAATAATTTGTCAATACCAAATCCGTCCCACCTACACAGGCGAGGGATAATCTTTGCACATCGAGACTTGGATGTTGTTTTACACGCACAAAAAACCGGGGGTGAATTTGGAGTACTTACTGGTTTGATGCCAAGTGGGAGAATGCACCTAGGTCATTCTATGGTAATTGAACAGGTTAGGTGGTTCCAAGAAATGGGTGGTGATGTTACAATTGCCGTAGCAGACTTGGAAAGTCAAGCAACAAGGGGTGTGAGTTTAGAAAACGGTAGAAATATCGCACTAACTGAATATGTGGCGAATTATGCTGCATTGGGATTAGACCCGAATTTGACAAATGTCTATTTCCAATCCACACGTTCCGAGGTTCAACGCCTTGGCTTTAAGTTGGGAAAGCGCACCAATCTTAGTGAATTTGAGTCAATTTATGGATTCCGTGGTGAGACTAACTTGGCTCATGTTCAAGCTCCGATGGTCCAAGTTGGCGATATTTTGCACCCGCAGACGGAAGATTTTGGCGGCTTGAGACCAATTGTAGTGCCGGTAGGAGTGGATCAAGATCCACACTTACGGTTAACAAGAGGAATTGCATCAAAAACGAACTGGTTTAACATCAAGAATAACAATGGCCCAGGCGTTTTGATTGGACTTTCAGTTCAGGATGAAAATGCAGATCTATTAGGTCAACAACCCAACGGCAGAATAGACCGCAAAAAAGTTGCCAGTGTTTTCGATATGATAGTTGCAGATTTAGCAGAAATCGGCTTCTCAGACATAAACTCGAATCCAAAGCAGGGAACTATTGTGGTGCCAAGTGCTACAAATAGAGATATGATTGATATCCGACTTAAGTTGCTTGAACTCGAACGTAAATTAGGTGGCATGGGTTTGCTTGCACCGTCATCAACTTATCACCACTTTGCTGTTGGATTGACTGGAGAAAAAATGAGCAGCAGCAAACCCAAAACTACAATATTCTTGGATGATGATATAGAGTCTGTAACCAAGAAAATAAGCAAGGCGTATTCCGGTGGTCAATCAACCATAGAGGAACATCGTAGGCTAGGAGGTAATCCTGATATTGATGTTGCTTATCAGTACATGATGTATTTCTTTGAACAAGATGATGCTTATCTCGGTGAAATAAATTCAGCTTATCGAAGCGGTAAAATTCTAGCCGGTGAAATGAAGCAATTATGTATTGATAAGGCCACTGACTGGATGAAAAATCACCAAGAGTTGCGCGCCCAAACAGAACATTTAACACATGATTTTTTGGCTAGAGATGCGCAGTAGTTAGGCAGAGAATACTGCCGGGTCCGGTCCAGTAGGCAAACTGATAATTTCCTCGTCTGATAATTCACGTTCGCTAGCTAATTCATCAATAATCATCGAATGACCATGCGGGTCAAGTAACTCCAGAGTAAACGGTTCGTTGTTGTCCTGACCTATTCCTGTTAATCGACTAATTAATAATTCAAGTTCCTCTATCTCTTTGATACTAGAACTCAAACTTGCAGTTTGGGTTTCGCTCAATTTGGCTGAAACCTCATTTTGTAGGTCTCTTAACACCATATTAATAACCTCAACAAATCTATTGATTACCCCTTCCACATTAGAAACATAACCAGTCGCATTGCTACCAGGATTTACCTGTAAGTCTAGTTCAGGTATTCTAATGGTGCAAGAAGACGACCTAACAACTCTTGATTTTAATTGCGTTTGATTTTTGACACTCAAAGACCAACAACCCGCTTTTTTCCCTTCGGCAGGAATAAAATCGGTCTGTTTCCATCCACAAGAATGACACATCACTGTTACCTGAGTATGTTCTCCAAAATACGGAATTTCATCAATATGAGCAATCATGTAGACCTTACCCTCCAGATGGCATATTGGACAAGGTATGTCAACTGGTGATTCCTGCATTACAACCTTCTCCGACCGAGCTCCTCGGCACCCGCTGCAAATGCTTCCATTTCCACTCCCTTAAGCCCTCGACAGCCAGGGGGTAAAAGCATTAATCTTGTATCGGTTATCTGTATAATTTGTCCACCCAAATCACCCTCAATGAATGTATGCATTTCATCTAAGGCGGCGCTAAATTCGGTGTCTCGTTTTATCAAACGACCCATTTCAACTATTGATGCGTGACCATCGGCAAGCCAGTTTAGGAGGGTTGGAATTCCAGTCATATCATTCAAAACCGCTCTGTGTACTACAAGTCCATTATCATTGGAAATTATTGGCGGGTCAGGGTACTTATTTCCTAAATTATGGAAGATTAGTTTTGATGGGACCTCGTTTTTCTTGGTAGTTTTAGACATGCTGGGCATTTCGAACGTATTCAAGGTGTTACTTTTTTCGCCTTCCTTGATAGTCTGGTTTTCTTTTAGAATCTTGTCTGCTTTTGCTAGTTGGTCTAAGTCAGGCATACTCGGTAGCTCTACATCAGCAAAAGAATCTAGTGATGACTGATGGGGATCAGTGTCTTTCTTTCGCTTCATGACTTAGTCTGTTCACTCATATCACAATAATACTGCGATTGATTTGTATCTGTTTTACCTATTTAGTGTGGTGAGATTTGTGTACCAATATCAATATTGAAATATATTGGTATGCTGCATGTGATACACCAATGTTGAAAAGGTGCCGACCTCAGGAGTGTATAGATGATGATGGACAACAACGCAAACTTGCTAAAAACGGGGACTAGTACATTAGGAATCACTTTCAAAGGAGGAGTGGTAGTTGGTGCAGACCACCGAGCGACAATGGGTCATTTCATCGCTAACAAGTCTGTCCAGAAATTGTTCCAAATTGGTGATAGACTTGCTCTCACAACGGCTGGTCTGGTTGGTCACGCCCAGTCGCTTTCAAGAACACTTTCAGCGGAAGTTGCGCTATTCGAACTACGTCGACAACAACCAATGACCGTAAAGGGAGCCGCTACTCTCACTGCGAACATACTCTCCGGTAGGCCGCATTGGGTTCAATTACTGATTGTCGGCGTTGATGAAGATGGCGGACATGTCTATTCTATAGATTCTGCTGGTGGTTCAATACCTGACACATACTGTGCGACAGGATCAGGCTCTCCATACATGTATGGTGTGCTCGAAGATGGGTTTAAGCCAGATATGAGCGAAGCCGAAGCATTGAAACTCGCAGCCCGCGCCCTACACGCGTCGGGACAACGTGACGCAGCCTCTGGCAACGGCATGGATCTCGCTGTTATTACCAAGAAAGACGGCTTTGTTTTACAAACTCAAGACCAAATCAACAAATTACTTTCTTGATTTTTTACTCCCGCAGTTTTCTGCAATGTGCTTGACACATTTGTCCTGAATCTGTGGTAACCAAAAGGTGGTAAAATGCGCCTAACATTTAAAGAATTAAAAGATGAAATCGCTAGAATAGTCCCCAAGTCAATCAACTACAAGGTTGGCTTAGAGGCTGGAGATATTGCTATTGTGACAGATGTACCAAAAGAATTCGGCGGCGGTGACGGCTTGGTTGGTAAGATTGCCAAGAAGATTAAGCGTAGAATCAAGATAAGGCCAGACCCAAGTATTGTCAAACCCGAACAAGAAGCGAGGTCAACAATCGAATCGATAATTCCCGAAGAAGCTGAGATTTCTCAAATATATTTTGATGGATGTTTCAGTGAAGTAACCATTCAATGCAAGAATCCAGGTGAAGCAGTAGGTCGTAAAGGTGCTAATGTAAACGAAATTAGAGACCGAACAGGTTGGATACCAATTGTTGAACGAACACCACCACTTTTGTCTAAGACTGTTCATGATATCAGGGGTTATCGTCAAGCGAATGTTGAAGAAAGAAAGAAACTGCTGAAGGACTTTGGACTAAACATGCATAGGCCAAAACGTCCAGGTTCAACATGGGCAAGAGTCACCGCCCTTGGTTCCTATCGGGAAGTTGGTAGAGCGTGTCACCTCGTCACCACTAACGAGTCTCGAATAATGATTGATGTGGGCGTAAATGTTGCTAATGACTTAGACCCAATGCCATTTTTTAACGCTCCGGAGGCTTTACCGATCGACAAACTAGACGCGGTAATCCTAACACATGCTCACCTAGATCATGCAGGAATGTTGCCAGTTTTATTCAAGTATGGCTATCGAGGTCCGGTTTTCTGCACGCCACCAACAAGAGATTTAATGCTATTACTCCAATCAGATTATCTAAAAATTAGTGGGTCTGAAGGTAGAATGGCTCCTTACAGCATGGAGGATATTCGAACCTGCCAAAGACATGTGATTGATGTTCCATGGGATCAAACAACAGATATTGCACCAGATATCAAAATGACATTTTCTAACTCTGGTCATATTCTTGGATCCTCAGCAGTACACTTACACATAGGCGATGGCAAACACAATCTGTTATTTAGTGGCGACCAAAAGTATGAGAAATCATGGTTATTTGATGCAGCAAATACACGATTTCCAAAAGTCGAATCTCTCGTCCTTGAATCAACTTATGGTTCTGCAGGAGATTATCAGCCATCTCGACAAGAAGCTAATCAAGAATTAGTGGACATCGTTTCAAGAACCATCAGTCGTGGTGGTAAAATGATATTCCCGGTTTTTGCTGTTGGTAGAAGTCAAGAAGTCATGATTGCTATCGATGAATTGTTTAGATCTGGCAATGTTAAGCCTGTCCCTGTTTGGTTGGATGGCATGATTGAAGAAGCAACTGCAATCCACGCTGCGCATCCAAATTATCTAACTAATGCACTGCGTAAATCACTGCTAAAAGACGATGGTGGAAATCCATTTAGCAATGAGTGGTTCCGACCAGTTAAGGGTCGTGAGTTGCGTGAAAAAATACTGATGGATTCGTCTCCATGCATTGTTCTAGCAACTTCCGGAATGATGAATGCAGGACCAGTTGTAGAATATTTCAAAAACTGGGCATATAGCGAACGTAATTCACTATGTTTTGTCGGCTATCAAGCAGAAGGTACACTTGGTAGAAGGTTGCAGAAAGGATTTAGCGAAGTTCCAATGGTCATCAATGGACAGACTGAAATTGTAAAAGTTGGTTGTGAGATGGCGACTATTGACGGATTTTCCGGTCACTCTGACAGGAGACAATTGTTAGAATTTGTCGAACAACTCCATCCTAAGCCAAGGAATATTATCTGTCATCATGGCGATTATCACAAATGTAACGAACTTGGACATGCTCTAAGAGAACGTTACAAATGTAGAACTTACGCACCAAAAAATCTTGAAACAATCAGGTTAATCTAAATCACATCAGTGGAATATCAATATCAGAATCCAATGGGTTAGGAATTGATGTCTTGCTTTCAGTTTCGATCGTGCGTAATTCACTGTGATTATCATGAAGCGACGTAACACCTGGACTGGACCCTGAATTTTCCCGATATCCAGCTTTTGTGTCAAATGATTTCCAAAAAATAATAACAATTAGTAACAAGATAACAGCCAAAAAATAGGCTGAAAAAGGGATACTTGATCCACTGTTACCTAAAATAAATCCTAAAATTATCAGGGTAAAACCAGTAGTCAAAATCAACCACTTATACGCCCGACTCATATACCGTGATGACCATTTCATTCAAGAACCTCTTGCGTCTGTCTTACAATATGAAGCCCGGTAGAGTACCTCGGAGGTGTCACGGATGGCTGATGACTGCTGTCGCTCCATGGGGTGAAAATTCCGAAGATGCGTATGATCAGGGATTGGTAGAACTAGGATTGGGCGATACCCGTTTGATTGAAGCCAAGGGTGCCATGTTACCGCTAAATTTTGAAGCAACCCCCCCAAGGGCATTACCGATGGGTTCCTTAGTCGAATGTCACATGGCAACTGCTTATGCATATAACGGTTCGAGTGCTTGTGCTGGCGTTGCTTGGGCATCATGTGTTACCCCTGAAGGTGATGAGTGTGCCGTAGTTGCAACCATCAGTACTGAGTTGGATTACGAGGAAACATCGTTATTGTTGAGAAGGAATCTGCAAAGAAGGCTAGCAACAAGAGACCTTGAAGTAATAAGTTTTGATGTGGCTGTGGATGAAGTCACCGCTGGTGCAGACCATCATGGCGTTGCAATGGCGGCTCTAATTATGCCAAATTCTCTGTCAATTGGTGGTAGACAATCTACAGGCCCGATAAGAGGTGGCTTGACTGTGCCCGAAGAAAAACAACAGAAACGGGTTGATGTCAAAGCCCCCGCAGCTCCAGCCTTGAGACCCGGCAGCAGACGTGGTGGTGGCAGTAATACTGATTTTTCCCTATGACAATATTTTCAAGTACCTTCGTCATGATTAACCAACATGTCAGGGGCGTGGAAAGTCTTCAAATGCCTTGCATGTGCAATGTGCCATGGTAGGAAATCACCTGGACATAACTGCCCTCACTGCGGACAGAGAGTCATTGAAAAAACCCCTGTAGTCGATTACGCCGATAATCCTGCAGAATTGCGCATGAAAGTCATAATAGCTAATACACCTGCTGAACTGAGGGAATCGTTGTCAAATAGGCTTGAAGTTTCGGAAAATTTGTTAGATGTAGCGTCGAATTTTTCGCCTTCTAAGGGTCTTAGTATTTTGAGGAATTCCTTAGATGAAAATGGGAATTTTACTTTAGATAAACTAAAACTTGCGTTTAGTTCCAAGGGTTTCGATGGAGAGGTTAACCACTTTTTGGAAATGGCGGAGGCCCAAGGCACAATACTCAGATTGGGTAAGGGATTATGGCAATTTCTTGAGTGAATTTGATAACAGGGAAGTTGTGGCCAAACACAACGGGCGTATGGGTTAGTTTGGCCTATACTCGGGCGTTTGGGACGCTTGGACCCAAGTTCAAATCTTGGTACGCCCACCATTTATCTTAATCAGTCTTGGAATGTACCCAAATTATGTGATAACCAAATTGGGTTTTGATAAACCTATTAGGCACTTCATCAACCTGTGTTTGCCAAACTGCAGATTCAAATTCCCTTACCATCTGGCCTTCAACGAATTCACCTAAATCGCCTTTTTTCGAACCACTGGGGCACGTTGAATATGTTTTAGCACATTTTTTAAATGATTTAAGTGGATTTCTAGCACTTGTAATCTCCTCAATTAGTTTTCTGGCAAGGGGTTTGTCGGGAACTAGTATGTGTCTGACATGGGCCTTTCTTGGGTTATTTCTTTTATCATGCCTGCGCATTTATTCTCAACTCCGTTCTTGATTTTACTGCTAGTCGGTCAAATATATGAGCGCATATCCAACATAGTAATACCAATACAAGTTTTGAGGGAAATCCACTGGTTAACTCACGTTCAAGATCTGTGCTTATTCCGGGAATTAAAGCAATCCATCCTATGGCATATGCGGTAAAAGCTAGAATTGTGTGTGGCGCTACTGACCTACTAAATAACATCGAAAAGCACCTTTTATGGTGCATTACCAACATCATTAAACCTACTGAGATGAAAAATGAGAAATTCTTTATTCCTGACTTTTCGTTTGCGTAGACCGATTTAACAGGAACCTCTTTGAGTCGAAATGACTTTTTAGACATCTCAATTAACCAATAATTTGGATAGCCATAACCTTTCCATGAAACATTCCAATTCCAATTCTCAAGCACGATGTGGCTGGTAGCAGTATAACCACATTGCGGGTCAGTTACTTGCCGGCCAGCAGCCAAAGTGGTGAAAAATCCTAACAGTTTACTAGCTAATTTCCTCGTAGCAGGCATGTTTCCAGTCCCATCAGGATGGTGAAATCTGTTACCTTTTACGTGATCGGTTTGTTCTTGAATTATCGGTTCAATCACATGTGGCAAATCTTCAACATCCATTTGCCCGTCACCAGCCATAACCACGCTCACAAATGGTTTTTGCAGATTATCTAACAGATATTGATGTCCACAATCGATAGCACGACCAACACCTTCGCCAGCCAAATTTATCAACTCAATTTTATTTTTAGCATTAATCTTTTCTTCAACTATTTTTTTTGTATTATCTGATGACCCGTCATTAACAACAATAATTTTGTCAACAAAATCTGGAATTGATTCAATTACAGTTCCAATGAACTCTTGCTCATTTCTCGCAGGAATGACAATTCCGACATGCCATTCTTTACGCATGATAGGCCTAAGAGGTCAACTATCATGAATATAACTTTCTGGATTAGTAAGTTTAGATTCAAAAAGTCAGATTTTTTGGACTATTGGTCGTAGGTTATAAGTTCAATAGAATTTACACGAATATGTGACTAGCCAAGAACTGAGGCTAATCTATGTTGGTTGCAACATAGAATTACGAATAATTTCCTTGCTTGTTAGAGCTAAGGAAATTGCGGGAGAAGTTGTTTTTGTTGACACTGGTTCAACGGACAGAACAATACAATTTGCCGAAGAGATTGACTGTAAAATTATGAAATATTCGGAAGTCGATATCACCGCACCGAAGTTAGCACAATTTTTGACCAAATCAAAATTATCAGATGGCCTATCTAATCTCATCATCTATGTTACCGATGAGTGGCGGCTTAGAGACCTACCTGTTATTGTTAATTGTTCAAGAGAAGGCTGGGACATTTATGTGTCATATGACAAAGGATTAGGAAATGATGATTTAGTTGCTGAAGAATTGGTTATTGGCTCTTTAGAAGTAGATTATTTATTCCTCTCAAATCGAGGACTCGATGAACTAGCAAGAGCAAATTCGATGACTAGTACAGTTAATTTTCCTAGTGAACTAAGAGTTAGAGTTATTGAATCATCGGGCAAAATAAAATTACCACAACGCCAATCACTAGCAACGGCGTCTAGATTTGCTCAACTATTTTATTGGATGTTGGAGACTAAACATCCATTATTTTTGTTTGGCATTCCTGGTATTGTTCTCTTCGTTTTAGGCTATCGCTTATCGGGTAATGTAGTCGATACTTTCAGTGAGTTAAACTCGGTATCGATTGGAGTAACGTTGACAACAATTGCAATGACTTTGATTGGTCTGTTTGCCATGATGATTGCTCTAATTTTGTACATAATGGGCAAACAGGTCGAGCAGATTCAATCTCAATATAATTGGAAAAACATTGATGATAAAACTACTTGAACGGTGTATTTTCATGAACGATTACCATTATTTAGTGTGTTTAGACATGGACAGAGTCCTAGTCGATCATCTGTCTACTTGGCAATTTGTCTACGATAAATTGGGCATTTCAAATGACGAATCATTTGAACTTTACAATCAAGGATTGCTTGATGAATGGGATTGGATAAAATTAGATATTGCGTTAATCAAAGATAGCATCAAAAATCGAGATATTACTGATGAGGAACTTAGATTGCTTATGGAAGGTATGCCTATGATGAAAAACTGGCAATTATTAATTACAGAATTATTGAGAGACGGTGCAAAAGTCGCAATTATATCGGGAGGCCTTCAACAAACTGCTCGGGATATTGCAGCTAAATTCCCGTCTAACATTCCATGGAAGCGTAGATGGGGTGGAATCGATAGATTTACTGCCCAACGTTATGGAAATGGCTATGATTCTCAATTGACAATT
The DNA here is from genome assembly GCA_964412625.1 of uncultured Candidatus Poseidoniales archaeon. Taxonomy (GTDB): domain Archaea; phylum Thermoplasmatota; class Poseidoniia; order Poseidoniales; family Poseidoniaceae; genus MGIIa-L1. The sequence continues at coordinate 11,835 of CAYPPO010000005.1, read as the reverse complement.
TTCACCAATGGCTGGCTTAGGGGGAATAAAACTGATGACGGGCAGTACAAACTAGACGATTTTGGCAGATACCAGGTCCAAATGAATGGTAAGGGTGCTATCGTAAAGATGTTACAGAGAAGATACAACATAAGCAAAGACAAAACCGCCTCAGTAGGGGATTCTGCAGGTGACATTGGTATGTTTGAAGAGTCAGGCTTAGCAATATGCTTCAATCCATGGGATGATAGGCCAATAGCTCATTGCGATGTAGTGATAGAGGAAAAAGACTTGAAATTAGTCCTAGAAGAGATTCAAAATAAATTTAGCAAATAATTATTTTATACCGATCTATGGAATATCAATGCCGGTTGATGATTATAGCTTCATATCCTCGATTTGTCTGAACTGTGGGTTTATGCTGGGTGAATTTGTTCCCGGAATGGAGTGCCCAATGTGTGGTGAAACTATTCTTTAATTGTACGAGTAATTTCCACACTCTCAGATTTCATGAATTGTATTACTCTTTCTATAGATTCCGTTGGCAAGTCCTCGGGAGCCAGAACCCCCAATGCATACTCTTTTGATCCACTCCCTACGTGCTCCAATAAATCTACAGCACACGCCAGTGTTACCAATCCTGTGGTTCTCGCCATTGAACTTGCACCATCTTTACCAGTGTCCAAAATTTCCCAAGTTACCTGATATCCATCATAGGTGAAGTTGATTTCCATCCATGTGAATTCATCCCTATTTTGGTCAAATTTCCATGACTCTATTAGTTCTTCATCGGTTAATGTATCTTTTGAAGTGAGCCATTTTTGTATATGTCCCGGCCATCGAACAGTGTATTCCCTCATATTTTCAGCCATCTTGGAATTGAGTAAACTCCTCAATCCGTCAGTCAAAAATGCCTCCATTACTCCAAAACTACTTACCTTTATTCGGTGTAAATCAGTTAGGGCGTCTACCGTCTTTTCTGCCCCATTTTCAATTATTCTCGCTGGCCTAGTGTACTCCTCAATAACATCCGATGGAGAAAATGGTGCCATGTATGACCAATTGTCATCAGGCTGTGCAGGGTTACCGCCTACTTTTATGGAAATATCTCTAATCTTACTGTCTCTAGTAAATTCCTTCTTAACCAACATATTTGATAACCCTGGTGCAATACCCACATCCCAAATCAGTGTGCAATTATTTTCGATAGCATGTTGATTATGGATAGTTGGTTCAGCCTCGGTAAAAGCCAAGTCGACGATGTCGTCTCCACGAGAAATTAGTATTGGTCTAATATTTTCCCCGATGCTTCCGGGTAAGAGATTTAGAACGACTTTGGTTTTTGGTAGGTTATCGAGTAAATGGAAAATGTCACCCTCTTCATAACTAATCCTAGAATTCTCCTTAACTTCGAGTGGTATTTTCAAATCAATAACATGGATTTTGTATCCTAGCTCACTTAATTTTCTCACCACAAATTCACCGACTAGTCCACAGCCTAATGCGATGACGTCGTACATGTGATCACTCAGGGTGTGACTCTTCTAGAATCTCTTGGGAACGGTATCACTTCACGAATATGTTCAGCACCACTTAACCATGAACATACCCTATCTACACCTAAGCCAAAACCTCCATGTGGCACGCCACCATAGGTTCGAGTGTCGATGTAGAATTGATATGGTTCTCTCGGAGTACCCTCTTCATCAATTCGTGCGAGTATCTCTTCTTCAGACCAAGTTCTCTCCCCGCCGCCAATGATTTCGCCATATCCTTCTGGGGCGAGCAAATCATGACAGAGGACATAGTTCCCGTCATCTGGGTCTACTCTGTGATAAAATGGTTTGGCGATTTTTGGATAGTGTGTCAAGAAATGAGGTACATCAAAATCCTGTGTTAGCACTTTTTCTTTTGAATAATCTAGGTCCTGGCCCCACTCAACTTCAACCCCCATACCTTGTAATGTTTCGATTGCTTCATCATATCTCATCCTTGGATATTTTGAGTCAGCATATCTGGATATTACTTCGAGATCCCTTCCCAGTGATTCTAATTCTTGGCTCCTCTCTTCGAGTAAAGTTGCTGCAATTTTACGGACAACTCCTTCACCATAAGTCATGATTTCTTGGTTATCTGCCCATGCAACTTCCATCTCAGCATGCCAAAACTCGGTTAAGTGTCTTCTTGTTCTTGATTTTTCAGCCCTAAATGACGGGGCAATTGTGTACAATTTTTCAAGCGCAGGCATAGCAGCCTCTGCGTACAATTGCCATGACTGAGTTAGGTATGCCTTCCTGCCAAAATATGGGACTTCGAAAAGTGTAGATCCACCCTCAACGGCTCCAGCAACAAAATTCGGGGCTTGATATTCTAAGAAATCTTGATCACGGAAATATGAATGAATTGCACCAAAAACGGTACTTCTTAGCTTGAGCATTGTTGTCATTCTTGAGGTTCTTAGGTACAAGTGTCTATTGTCTAGTAAGAATTCAGTCTCACCGCCATCAGCGGCAATCATCGCAGATTCCGTTATTGGGAATGGTGTTTCAGGATTCACTGCTCCAACAATTTCTATCTTATCAATGACAATTTCATAGCCACCATCTGCTCTTTCATCCGGATTTGCTGTGCCGTGTAAAATCATTGACGACTCAATTAGTGCAGATTTAATTGCCTCAAAAGATTCATCACCAATTACATCTCTCTTGGCAACACATTGTATCGAGCCAGTTGAATCTCGTAGAACAATAAATCGAATTTTGTTAGAACCCCGAGAGCGTTTTACCCAGCCTTTCAGTTCTACTCTTTGGCCGTCATATTTGCCATTCAAGATATCAGAAATCCAAATTGTCTTCATGTCGTCACCAAACCACCCTAGTAGAGCCTGTAATTGAAATCTCGCTTCCTAACCAAGGCATGCAAATGAGGATTTTTGTAAGCAGAATATGGAAAACCTCAAACTTATGTGGTCATTTTTGTTGGCAATGCACAAAACAGTTGTCTATGCCATCGGTGGTAATGCTCTCCAAAACCCGATGGATTCTGATTCAAGCAAATCATCCGAGGTCTTGGCTAAAGTGATGAGCGATGTAATTGATTTACTTGAATCAGGATGGGGAGTTGTCCTAACTCACGGGAACGGTCCACAAGTAGGTCATCTGATGCAGATTGACGAAGATTTAACCCATGATATGGATGAGTGGGTTTCAGCAACTCAGGGCATGATAGGCCACTCTTTGGCGATAAATTTAGATTCAATTTTGCTCAAAAGGAGACGACCAGAAAGAACTGCGTCGATAATCACTAGGGTAGAAGTCGACCCAGAAGATTCTGGATTCAAGCTCCCCACTAAGCCCGTCGGACCAATATTATCTGATAAGGTTGTGATGAGCGTTGACTGGGATATTGCTGAGACGGTCAATGGTCCACGGCGAGTGGTTGCTAGTCCAATGCCAATGAGTGTGTTAGATATCGATGTTATTCGAAAATTAGTGGGATTAAGAGCAGTGGTGATTTGTGGTGGAGGCGGTGGAATTCCGGTGGTTAAGAAAAATAACCACTACGTCGGTGTACCAGCAGTTATTGACAAGGATCGATTATCAGCCCTCATTGCAATCAAACTGCATGCCGACGCGTTAATTATCTCAACAGCAGTTGACTCCGTCAAGACTGGGTTTGGATCCAAAAACGAGGTTGCCCATCGAAGATTAACCCTCGATGAATGTGAATCTTACATGGAACAGGGAGAATTTCCAGCAGGTTCGATGGGGCCGAAGATTGGTAGTTTAATGGAAGCCTCACTCCACAACCCTTCACTTACGGCCATACTATGCCAACCAGGCGATGCGTTGAAATCGCTTAGAGGTGAAGCAGGAACTACGATTGTTGTAAAATAATACCACAAATTCATAAGTTGTAACCTGTTGGTATAACTATGAACAGAATAGAAGCAAGTGCCCATTGTGACGGACCGTGTGGAGTTTATGACCCTGCAAGCGCCAGAGTCGCTGCAGAAGCAGTACAATCAATGACCAAGAAAATGCTAACATTAGCAGAAAACCACTCTGCTGATTGTGGATCAGCAGCCTACCTAAACACTATGAGCAGGTACGCAGCAATCAAAGAAGAAGAAGCTCACAAATGTAAGGAAGAATTGCTGGTCCTCTGGACTGATTTTTTCAAGCCTATTCACCTTGAATCTAATCCAAATCTTCATGAAATATTCTGGAATGCTGCTAAGTTGTGTAGCGCCTGCAAGGTCGAGGTTTCTGCTCAACATGCTCAAGAATTGATGGATGCTGTTGAAGCAATTCACAATATGTTCTGGGCTGCTAAGGGAAGAGAAGTTCCTTGGATTAGAGCAAGCTGATTGCATGAAAAAATTTCATGTTACCATTCGTGGCAATAGCATGTGGCCTACTTTATTAGATGGGCAAGAGATTGTATGTACATGCTATGAAGGACAACAAATTATGCTAGGACAGATAGTAGTATTCAAACACCCTTTTGATAATAACGTAATAGCTGCTAAACGTGTAAAAAGCGTAATTGATGGTAGATTATTCGTTGAGGGCGATAACCCCGATCCCACTGCAAGTAACGATTCACATAACTTCGGGATGATTGGCCTAGATTCCATAATTGCTGTTGCAGACTAGCGGGCCTGACGGGGTTCGAACCCGCGACCGACGGATTAAGAGTCCGTCGCTCTACCTGACTAAGCTACAGGCCCAGTCTCCCCTGCCGCACTTTGTATTTAATCATTGATTTCCATATGCTGTTACGCCATTCTACCATTTGGATTAATTATGGTTTCAACTCCAGAATTTTTCGCAAGTACCACTGCATCGCACATGTTGTTGAATAATCCAACTTGTACTACTCCCGCAATTTTTAGAATGTCAACTTCGAGTTCTTCTGGTTCGTTTAGTTTAGGTCCACAATGTGCGTCAGCGATGTAATTCCCGTTATCTGTGACCACTGGATTATCACCTGCCATGCGGCAATTTACTCTGCAATCCAACAATCGTGTCAGTTGACGAATAGTAGCCTGATGCGAAAATGGAGTAATCTCAATCGGTAATGGAAATGCTCCCAATGTATCAACCATCTTTCTCTCATCAGCAACAACTACCATCGACAAAGATTCTTGGGCGACGATTTTTTCTCTTAGTAAGGCTGCACCTCCGCCCTTAATCAGGTTAAAATTACTGTCAAATTCATCAGCACCATCAATAACAATATCCAATGCATCACATTCAGACAGTTCCACGAGCGGTATTCCAACCTTTATTGCTAATTTTTCGGTAGCGAGTGATGTTGGCACCCCAATTATCTGCAAATCTTCCTGCTCGATTTTTCGCCCTAATTCAATAACTGTATGTCTAACTGTAGAACCAGTTCCTAGACCCACTTTCATACCACTTTTTATGAATTTACAAGCTTCGATACCTGCCTGTTGTTTGAGGGCTTCAACATTGTCCATGCTTCGGTGTTAGTTAGTACGGCCTTTGAGTGTTGTGTTGTGTCAATAAGGCGTAAACAGTGAGAAAGGTTTTGACCTTTAATAGCCCGTCTTATTCTATGGGGGGGCGGGTCGGCCGACAAGGTTTAGCAATATTCATGTTACTGTTGTTTGCTATTTCTACGCAGACCTATTACGTCTCAGATAATAATCCTAAATTAGAAAACAGTGCTTCTGTTACAATTAACACCTTGGGTCAAGAGGAAAAAATCGCTATTGGGTCATACCCGGATGGCGCAGTTGAGAAGGTCAAAATAACCGTGCCAGATGGTCAAGTGGTTCAATCGATGAATATCGATTTGGAGTCTGCAGATTTGGCAACTTCTACCGCATATTCTTTCAGTGAAAGTGTGGACTTTGCCAGTTCAAACTTATACAATGGCGTGAATGTCAATACATCATCACTTTCTCTTCTCCCTCAGGAATGGTCTTGGGATTTTGAATCAGGGTCATTTGGACCGGAGTGGACTTTGGCTGGTACTTCCAACTGGAATATACAGACAGGAAATGTCCTATCTGGTAGTCAAACACCGCAGGCAGGTCGAATAACTCATAACCAGGAGAGTTCGATCACTCTTGATGTGTCTACAATCCCTGCCGGAGATGGAACATTTGAATATCGAGTTGAGTCAGAGAGTAGTTTTGACTATTTGGTGTTCTGTATCGATAACCCTGGTTGTACAAGGTCGAGCGGTTTCAACAGCAGATGGGCCGGGTTCACCAGCGGTACTCATACTTTCACCATACCCGCTGCGGCTCAAACTCTAACCTGGAAATATGCCAAAGATGGCAGCGCTAATTCAGGTCTTGATACTGCTTGGATTGACAATATCGTAATAACGCCTACCGGAGGCGCTGGTAACGGTCAAGGTTCATGGACGTCTCCTGCTTTTGGTCCACAATTATCAGGACAAGGTGAGATTAGGTCTTTTGGCTTGATGTACATGGATGCTTACATTCCATTAGACGCTTCTTTTGAGTGGCGAGTTTTAGACGCATCAACAAACATGGTCATACCTGGATTTGATGACTTGACACAAATATCAATGGATTTTGGTGTGATTGATTGGGAGACTTATCCGTTAATTAAAATGCAGATCGACATGGCGACAACCACTGGTTCTCTGCCAATTGTTCACGGTATACACTTTGATGGAGTAATTGAGGACGATTTTGATTCAAATCCAAATTTGAATGGTTGGACAATGAGTGGAGCAAACTGGAATTCTGGGTCAACCTCTGGAACAGGAACAATGGAAAGTCCCCTATATTCAATTAGAAGTGGTTTTGTCGGTATAAAATCAAGCTCATACCTTAATGGGTCGGGCAGGATGGAATATTCATTAGATTCTGGCCAATCTTGGGTAATTTTGCCCAACAACAACCTCCAATCAATGACTGAGCCACACTTCAATGTGATGCTTAGAGTTGTGAGTACAGGTGGTAGTTGGACTTTCGATAAGATTTCAGTTGAACTAATCCGAACAAGCGTTGCAGACGGACTTGAATTAGACATTGGCTTGGATGGCACAGGAGACTGGTCAATGGATAGAACGGGAGTTGGACGCCTTGGAATTCAAGACAGGTTATCTGACGGAACTCTATGGTCAAGCTCACAAAGTTCCCCTTCCTCTCCATCTCAATTCTCATTACTAGTCCCAAAACAGGGATTAAACGATTTTGAGTTTGCGATAATGAGTCCTTCTACTAACTTAATCAACCCTTACATGACAGTATCATATAACAATCAAGACATCCTAACCAGCTCGCTAAGCGATTTCTCAAACATTGTCGAAATCCGATTTACCCCCTCACAAATCAGTAGCATAAACAACGCAATATCACAATCTGTTCCTGCGGTAAACCTCAATGGATTACAGTTTTCTGAAATCCTGATTAAAATAGGGTCTTCTTCATCTACCTCAGTTGTTCACTTAGGCGGGGTTATGGCTACTTACGACAGTTCGGTTAACCTAGATTTTACTGGAGTTGACGGCTTGATAATCAGCCTCAATAGCATACTTCCCAATGCCAAATTAGTCAACGGGTTTAGGGAAGTTACACTGCCGGTTAGAATGAAGAGTACCGGTGCTGTAAGAATGACGGTAAATTCGGTCTACACAGCAGCATCAATAACTCCTCTCACAATTCAGGTTAGTAATGTAACTGACACATTTACACCATCCATGCAATGGATTGACGTAACCAGTAGCTTCGATTTCTCGGGCATAGGTGTGAATAATCCCGAATCGTTTGTTAAAGCCGGCTCATGGTTAGTTGATTTTAACATGGTTGGTCAAAATAATGCGGCACAATTACGTTGTAGCACTACTGCCTTACCAATAAACGGCAACGGTGTCAATAGTTGTATACAGAGCGGAGTCGAATTAATTTGGTCAGACCTTGGAACTAACGGTATCATCTCAATGTCAGGGTCGTCATCAATCCTAGAATTTCACCACAGATTCAAATTCCCGGTGGAATGGAATGATGAGGAGTTTTTGTCAGTCTCCGTAAATATGGTGTCAACAACCGGACCAATGCTCTCTGTCAGCAAATCGTTTGGACTTGGCAATTCACAAGGTGTTGAAAATGATGTCTCTCTAAAACAGTGGTCCATAATTGGTGCAAACGGTATTCCGTCTGATAACGAATATCCTTACCTACAAAGCCAACGGGGTGAACCAGTCGTTGTTCAAGCAAACCTAGGTTTTGAAGGTGATGAGGGCACTGCTCCAAGGACCGGGCACGTTCTTGTTAGGTTATTGGTTAATGGTAACGAATACGGTGCAACCTCGATTATTAACGATGGTATTGCCTCGATTCCATGGGTGATTCCATTAGTTGGCGAAACAGTGGAATTAGAGATAGATCTCCAACCCCTAAGAGGCCAATCAGTTTCCTATGAAGTTCAAAACGTCGTTGAGTTTGGATATGATGCAGTTAATCCGCAACTAATCTCAATGAATATTGATGAATTTGACCACTTCCCGTCCAACCCTTCAACCTCACTTGAGTTCACTATTACTGACCGCCCGCTACTACCGACACAGGCTGAAATTATTCTCTGGAATTCTTGGGAGCATGATTTTAATCAAAATGGACAGATTGATTTAGCTGAAATAACTCGAGAAGAACTTGAATTACCCAATAATTTAGGCAATTTGGAAGGAATATATACCTTCAATCTTGATTCCTCAAACGCACCTGACGGTGGCTATGTAAGGGGCTGGATAGAGGTTGCAGACTCAGCTGGAAATATGTTAGTAGATTCTGGTAATCTATCACAACCACTGTTTAATTTGTTAATTAGTAGTGATGGGTCACCACAGTTGGGTTATTCTGAACTTTCATGGGAATACGGATATCTTCCTTGGCTACACCCCGGTGAGGATATTACATTGACTATTCCGGTATGGGACAAAAATGGAATCACAGACATTACTGACATTGAGGTGGATTTATCGGTAAATCAACCGGACTCATCTTCCATTTACTGGAACAGACAAAGCGGAATATGTACAAGTTCTACTCTGTATATTCAAATCAATGAATGCCGCATGGTGGGGGATAGTGGATCTGGATTATTTACCAATTCGGGCAATTTCGAAATAGACTTTCAATTAAGATGGGGATTCAATCCAGATGATAGCATAGTTAGAACACCTTTAGTCAGACTAATAGATTTGAATAGACAATCAACAACACTGGAACTTTCAGATTTAAACTGGAAGTATTCAGGTGAAATGGCTGTGGATGAAGATAGTTTACAATACATCACCTCAGGTAACAGTGAATCGGTTACGGGTTCGTGGGTCAAAGCAAGAGAAGACATAGCGATATCAGGCTCACTGACATGGGCTAAGACACTTAGGCCGGTCACACAAAACTTAGATTTATTGTTCACCCTTGGGCTAAATCAAGCTGTAGTTGATTATCGTGATGGCATGTTTAATGGAACAATAATCTCACCGGCTACACCAGGTAATTACCCAATTGACATTCAATTGAAGAATGCGCCCAATGGAGCTACAATTGTTCAACCCTATTCGCCATTGCTATGGTTTATCGTCGATAACGATATTCCATCAATCAATAGCATAGATTATCCACTACCAGGGCAGGTAATTGAAGAACAGGTATGGGATTCTTTTGAGATTCTGATGACCCTGGAAGAAAACAATTTCCTTGACATTGATTCACTGAATTTGAAATGGGAGATTCACCCATCTGGATTTGGCTTTACGTCCTCTAGTATCGCCAGCGGCATTGGCAAAATCGAAATCTTGGGAGGTATGCCATTTGGCGATTCAATTTCAGGTGTTTTTCCCATCGATATCGATAGTGCTGTTCCTGAGGAATTGCGAACAGATGCCTTAGAACTTAGAATATGGATTAATGGCAGTGATATGGCGGGTAATACGTTTGGATCAGTTTCTGATGAAATTTATACCCCATTTGCAGTGTGGGAATTAGAACAACAGTTACCTGATTATTCATTAGTGCAACCTTCAATTAGTTACGGCGGCAAATTAAGCGTTGGAAACTCAGTAGATTTGTCTGTGGTTATCAAGAATGTCGGCAAGTCTGATGGCGACGCACAACTTAGGGTGGAAAGAGTTGAGACAAATGGTGCTAGAACTATTATTCACACACAGGAAATTCAGGTAAATTCTGGCGGAACAGGAGTATTTAATCATCGATGGTCACCAGACAGAGATGGCTCAATGTGGATTGAATTCATCATTGTTGGTGGCCCTATGGCACAAACTGATACTTTCTATGTAGACGACGGTAATAGCGATGGTTTCTTTGGCGGCATATCAGAAATGAATCCTGTCTTACTAATCATCATATTCCTGCTTATTGCCGCATTAGCCGGATTACTAATTTTTGGTCTTCGGACGCCAAAACAAGTTCACGATCAAAGGCTGCCACTTAACAAGAATTACCAATCTGTAAATCGACAAATAAGGCCCCAACAACATCACCATTATGCCCAACAACAAGTACCCAATTCCCCTGGAGACAACCCGTATCAGTAAATGTCGAAGGTTTCAAGTGGAATACTAGAAAGCACCTGTCTGAGGGAGTAGGAGGACTGCTGACAGAGTTCGACTCTGAGGAAAGTCCCCTCTCCATAGCGCATGTGCCTCACAGAAGGGAGAAATCAGAGATGGTTTGGTCAATGCAATAGAAACGAACGATATAGGGGTTGTACAATGATGTTGAAAGACAGAGATTTCCTTATGGTCGATGAAACGAGCAACCGCGCAGGAGCAAGTCCAAGCAGTTCCATCGAGGTAGCGCGCCTAGGAACAGGTAGGATGCTAAGTTGAATGCAGTCGCCGAAAGGTAACAGAAAGGGGCTTACTCCCTACTCCCTCGCTAATCTTCCAATACCGCGTCGAGCGGTTTCATAGATATAGGCGATGCTAACGCTATTCCCTCACCATAATCAACCCAATATGGCTCACCCTTAATCATCGATTTGACAACTTTTTCTGAGGTTATTACCGCAGGCATCAGGAATGTGCTCGTAATGAAGGCAAAAATAATCAAAAGACACATTATCATGAAGAAATTCTCCAACCCGGGGAATGTCACTAAGAATCCAGCACCTATGCCGCTCACAGTGGTAATAGTAGTTTCAAAAATGGTTTGACCCGTCTCCTCAATAGCATTAGCAATGCCTACCGGCGTCTCACCCTCTTCTTGTATTCGATGCATAACGTGTATTGCATCATCCACCCCGATGCCAAACACAATTGTTCCAATCATCGCCGTGAAAATGTTGACATTCACATCTGGACTATTCATTAATAGTGGTTGCCAAAGAATAACAACTGCCACAGGGACCATCGTTATAATACCCAATCTTGCTGACCTAAACACTATTCCAAGGACAATTGTCAAGATTATCATTGTAACAATTGTTGTTACATTTTGCGAACTGTGAATTCCCTCATTTATATCCAAAGAAACTGGCAATCCACCAGTCAGTTTAGAGGACTCTGTGCCTTCCAAACCCGTATCCTCAAGAAGCATTGCGTCAATATCTTCCCTTAGTACAGCTGCTTCATTTAGATTCATATACGGTTGAGTAACATAGACAATACCCTTTGTGCCTTGTTCGTTAAGCAGCATGGATTTTACTTCCTCACTCAGGGTATCAAACACGACATTTACCATGTCGCGTCTTATTTCATCACGACCACTTGTGTCATCGTTTGGATTGGAATCACTTGCATCCAATGCTAACCATAGATGACATTCTATTGGGTCATTAGATTCCCAACATGGCTCATGCAATAAATCCCACAGGCTTCCTT